>CAYUTT010000120.1:0-6203 GCA_964447575.1 uncultured Methyloceanibacter sp. | reverse complement strand
TACACTCTTTCCCTACACGACGCTCTTCCGTTAGCGCGGCGATGGCCCGCTCCAACGCCGAGGCGGCCTCCTGGCTTGCCGACGGCTTGGGGGCGGCAGGCTGCACCGGCTCCGGCGCCGGGGCTTGGGCCTGCGGCTGAACCTCAAATTGGGGCTGAGGCGTCGCCATTTCTTGCTGAGGCGCCGTCATCTCCGGCGCGGGCTCGAATATCGGCGGGGCGACAGGCGGAACGGAAGCCGCCATCTCCTCCGCCACCTCCATCTCGTCAAGATCAAGGACTTCGGCGACATCGCCAAGGTCGGTGATCTCCACGACCTCCTCGATCACCTCTTCCTCGACGACCTCCAGGCCGCCAAGCTCGGATGTGAGGTCGAGGATCTCCTCCTCCTCGCTGGCCGGTTCCTCCGCCGAACCGCCGCTCAGGACGCGGGCAATGTCGTCGATGATCTGACTATCGGCCTCGCCCTCGAGGCTCTCGTCGTCCGCTTGCGCCTCGGGGGCCGCTTTCTGCGCCCGGCCCTCACCGGATTCGTCGTCTGTGATGATCCGACGGATGGAGGCAAGAATTTCCTCCATGGTCGGCTCAGGAGCGCGCTCGGTGCTGCTCATGACTTGATCCCTTGCCGCCTCTAAAAACTGACATCACCCGGCGGTGTACACCAGGGTCACCCTCTTTCAATAGCTTAACACGATGTTAAGACCCAAGTCTCGACCCGCCCTGGGACAATAACCCCGATGGTTAACGCGTAAGGTCCCGCAGCGGTTCAATTATCGGCCGCGGGAGGCGCAGGCGGACGCAGGCCGAACCACTTATTCTTGATGATATCATAGTGCTCTATGGGGTCGTAATATGGCACTGACAACCCGAGCGATTGCGCATCCATCCGCCCGATGGCCGCGTACAGGGAATACTCGGCCACGACCCGGTCCCGGAGCGCCGAGACGAGCCCGATCTGCGAGTTCAGGAGCTCGCGCTGGGCGTCGAGCACGTCCAGCGTGGTGCGCTGACCCACCTTTTCCTCCTCGCGCACGCCGGTCAGCGCGATCTTGTTGGCCGTCACGGCGGCCTCCGCGGAGCTGATGGCCGGACCCGAAGACTGCAGGATGCCCCAATTGGCGATCACGTCGGCATGGACCCTGAGCCTGGCGTCCTCGACCTCGCGCTTCAGCTGGTTGTTGGTCTCCTTGGCCTGGCGGACGCGGGCCGAGACGCCGCCGCCCTGATAGAATGGCACGTTGACCCGCCCGGTCACGGTCGTGGTCTCGATCTCGTCGATCTGCTGGCTCTGGCCGAAGCGCTTCTCGTACTGCGCTTCGAGGCTCACGTCGGGCAGGAGCTCGCCCATGATCTGCTCGACGGCATAGAGCGAGGCCTCCTCGTTGTAGACCGCGGTGAGGATCACCGGGTTCTCGCCGTCGCCGAGCGTCATGGCCTCCTGCAGATTGTGCGGCAGGAGATGGCGGATCGTGGGGGGCGTCTGGAGATTGCCCGGCGGATGGCCAACCACCTGCTCGTAGGCCGCGCGGCTCGACTTCAAGTTCGACTGTGCGATGGCCAAGGTCGCCAGGGCCTCCGACCGGCGGGCTTCGGCCTGGGCTACGTCGGTGCGCGTCACCTCGCCCACCTCGAAGCGGTCGCGGGTCGCCTTCAACTGCTCGGAGAGGACGCTGACATCGTTCTCGCGCAAGCGGACGACCGCCTGGTCGCGGACCACGTTGACATAGGCGGAAGCCGCATCGAGGAGAACGGTCTGCTCCACACTGCGCAACGCTTCACGCTGCGCCTGCACTTGCGATTTCGCCTGGCGAATGGCGTTGAGATTCTGAAACCCTTCGAACAAGGGCTGCTGAAGCTGGACGGCATAGCCCCTGGGATGGGTAACGCCATCGGTGGTGAGACCGCCAGCGCCGATGTCGATCCCACCGATGCCTCTCCGGTTGCTGTGCTGATTGACATAGCTCGTGTCGGCGGTGCCGGTCACGAAGGGGCGCAGGCCAGACTTGGCAAGCGCAACCTGCTCGTCGATCGCCCGAAGGCGCGCGCGCTCCGCATTGAGAACCGGATTGAGCAGATACGCATCCGCCAGCGCCTGCTCCAGCGACTCGGCATGCGCCGGCGCAGCCAAGAGGACCGCTAGCACAGCCGCAAGCCACGGACGGCGCCCACGCAAGAAAATCGCGCAGCACGATTGATCGCGCCTGCCCTGTCTACCGAGCACTAGCCATCTCCCGCAGTCAGTTGCACCCCCCGCCCCTGCTGCTCCTTGAACCATAGAGCAGAGCGCGCGGCCCGCGATACCGCCTGGGACGGGATTCGGCAAAAATCTCAAGGCACTGTGGGATCAGAGCAACAGGTGCTGCGGTGATGGACAGCTAGAAGATGAAGGCCGGAGCGGGCGCGAAGCCGGGAAGCGGTGCCGCGCTCGCGTCAAAATGGGCAACGCCGCGCGCCTCACCGTTTACGCGCACGAAGAGATAAGCCTTGCCCTGCCGCATCTTAGGCGCCCGCGTAAAGACCGCGACGAGCCTGCCGCCCTCTTTCAGCTGGGCGAGCAGGCGCTCGGGTATCTCGGGCACGGCGCCCTCGACGACGATCGCGTCATACGGTCCCGCTGCAGGATGGCCATCCACGAGACTGCCGGCGACGACCTCCGCATTCGCCACGCCAAGCGCGGCGAGGTTCGTCTTCGCGGCCTGGACCAGCCCGGGCTCGGCCTCGAGCGCGACGACCTTGGCCGCGAGCCGCGCCAGGATCGCGGTCGAATAGCCGGTGGCGCAGCCCAGATCGAGAACCGTATCCTGTGGCTCGATCGCGGCGAGCTGAATGAGTCGCGCCTGCACCATCGGCGAGAGAAGGTAGCGCGCCGGCGCTCCATCCACCGAAGGAAGCACCTCGATATCCTCGTCGATATAGGCAAGTCCCTGGAAGCTCCGTGGCACGAACCGTTCCCGCGGCAGCGCGCGCATGGCCGACAGAAGGCCGGGAGCGGTGACCTCGTTGGGACGGACCTGGGATTCAACCATGGCGATCCGCCGTGCCGCGTCGTCGATCATGCCCGCTTTTCCTTTCCGGACCAACCCGCTTGCTTCGGCTGGTAGCTTTACACGGCCTTTGCCGAGCCCCAACTCCAATAGACCACATCCTCCGAATGCCTATTAAGCTCAGATGGCGGACGGCGTTGGCTTGCGGTGCCGGCTCGCTTATCTAAACGAGAGGCTGGACACGCGCTCGTTTAGCGCTAGAAATCCTGCCGGTTGGCCACGTGGCGGAGTGGTGACGCAGCGGACTGCAAATCCGTATACCCCGGTTCGATTCCGGGCGTGGCCTCCATAACTCTTTAGCCGATCTTCTCCCCTTCGCGTCCTTCCGTTCCGGGTGCCGGTTGATTGGCGTCCTTCGGCGCGTTGCGCCGGTGCCACCACACGGTGAGCTGGCGCCGCCAGCGGCGCACCGCGGGAAGGTCGATCGACAGGACGAGAAGACCGAGCGGGATCATCCAGAAGCCGAGCACAGGGAGAAACCCCAGGAAGCCCAGAGCCACGAGGATGATGCCGAGCCCGATGCGCAGCGGCTTCGACTTGGGCAGATGCCAGTGACTGTTGAAGACCCGGATCTTGGGGGCCATTTTCCATCCCTACCCGGCGAAAAGGCCGGATGCCGGACATAGAGGCTTCTGCGCGGCGCCACAAGCCGCGCGATTTCCTTCTCGGGCTGCGCGCAAAGCTCTGGAAAGCCTCCTCCTCATTTGCTATCTACCGCTTCTCAAGCGCCGCTTGGTGCTCTGTTCCCCGGTAGCTCAGTTGGTAGAGCAAGCGGCTGTTAACCGCTGGGTCGCTGGTTCGAGTCCGGCCCGGGGAGCCAATTTTTTCTTCTGTCCGCTACGATTCTTCGATCCGGTTCGTTTCCAGATTGCGGACCAAGGCTTGCGCGCCCGCTTCGACCAGCGGCGCCACGAGTTCCCTATGCTCGTCCGGCAGAAAATCGCTGATCCAGACAAAGCGGCAACGCCCCTCCCCCTCCGCAACGATCTGCATTGATGCCGAGTGATGCTCGAACATGCCGTCGATGACCGTGTAGGCAACGCGCCTGCTCGCATCGTCGACATCGACGATACGCTCGCGTACGACCATGCCGTTGGCGAAGGTCACCGTGCGGACGTCGCCCTCGATGCGGCCGTCGACCAAGACACCGGCGAACACGAAATGCGGGTTGCCTACGTCGCGCAACGCGGCCCACGCCTTATCGGCGGGCACCTGGATGATTTCATCTCTGTGTATCGACGCCATCGGCATGCTCCCGTTTGCGAGTCCTAAGCCGGCACGGCTTCGATGACGCAGAGCGGGCGCCCGGTCGGCACGATGCGATTGAGCCGGAAGCCGGCCGAGGCGAACAGATCACTAAATTCCTGCTCGGTCCGCTCCTTGCCGCCGACGGTGATCACCAGCATTTCGATGTCGAGCAGTTTGGCCGGGGTGGGGCCGGGTTCGTCGGTCACGACCAGCTCGCAAAGGAGCACGCGGCCATGCGACGGAAGCGCGTTGCGCATATGGCCGAGGATGGTGCGACCGTGCTCGTCGCTCCAGTCGTGGATGATGTGCTTCATGATGAAGGCGTCGCAGCCTTCCGGTACGCGCTCGAAGAAACTGCCCGACTCGACAGTCAGGCGGCCATTGCATGCCGCGATGCGCTCTTTCGGAACGCCGACGACCACCTCGGGAAGATCGAACAGCACGCCCTGCATCTCGGGATTGCGCTCGAGGATCGCGGCGAGCAGGAGGCCGTGCCCCCCGCCAACATCGCCGAGGCGCTTGATGCCGGAGAAGTCGTAGGCGCCGACGACGGCACCGGCGGCGATCGCCGAGCCGCCCGTCATCGCCCGCTGGAACGTCTCGGACTGCTCGGGCCGCTCGGCGAGAAGATCGAAGACATGCTTGCCGAATGCCTTGGTGATGCCGTCGCCGCCGGTGCGGATGCAATCGACCATGTGCTCGTAGGCCCGCAAGGTCCACTCGTCGCCGAGCATCATGGCCGTGTAGCGCATCGACCCCGGCGCGTCGCTCTTGAGCAGCTCGCCGACCGGGGTGAGCGCGAACGTGCGCTCGGGACCCTGGCGAAAGACGCCCATGGCGGCCAGCATGCGCATGACCCGGTACAAGGACGGGGCATGGGCTCCCACCTTCGCGGCAAGATCCTCCACGGGCGTAAAATCTGACTGCATATGGTCGGCGACCCCGAGCCGCGCCAGCGCGGCCAGCGAAGCCGTCAGCTGCTTGCCGAACAAGAGCCGCGACAGGACCGCGTGCGGCGGGACCGGAGCGTCTCCGGAGGTCTTCTGCATGATCTTGCTCCACGTCTGACCCGTGGCGCGCAGAGTGCTGACCTAGTGTGGCTGTGGAATGGCGCGACGGCGGAAGGAAACGAGCGGAGGGGCCGCTTCCGGACCCCTTCACCCCGGTACCCGTACGGCGGACGGGCTACGCAAAACCGATACCCGCCGGTGGTCCAGAACGCCATGGACAGGAGATGGTTCCATGGATCGCTGGAAGTTTCCCCGGAAGGAGACGCACGGCCTCTTTTCGGGACCGCGCCGGCGGAGGCTAGGCGGGGACGAAATTCAGGGCGAGGCCGTTGATGCAGTAGCGCAAGCCGGTCGGCTTCGGGCCGTCGTTGAAGATGTGACCGAGATGGCCGCCGCAACGTCGGCAATGAACCTCCTCGCGCAAGAGCCCGAAGCTCCAGTCCTTTCCGGTCTTCACGGCGCCCTCGATCGGCGCGTAGAAGCTCGGCCAACCGGTGCCGGATTCGAATTTGGTCTCGGAGGCGAACAGGGGCAGGTCGCAGCCGGCGCAGACGAACGTGCCCTCGCGCTTCTCGGCGTTGAGCGGGCTCGACCAAGGCCGCTCGGTCGCCTCCTCGCGCAGCACGGCGTATTGCTCAGGCGATAGGATCTTGCGCCACTCCTCCGGCGTCTTGGTGACCTCGAAATGCCGTTGGGCCGCCGTGGCTCCACCGCCCCGCCATTTCACGACGCCGACGCCGGCCGCCGCCATCGCGGCAAGACCAGCCGCGCCCAAAAGCATGCGCCGTCGCGTAACCATGATGGCTCCTTGCGCGTTGCCCTTGCGGGCTGACATCCCAAGGAGAATCTAGTGCGTTCGGCGCCCGCTTCAATTCAACTTGCGCGCACGGCCGTTCACGACC
>CAYUTT010000119.1:0-6213 GCA_964447575.1 uncultured Methyloceanibacter sp. | reverse complement strand
GGCTCTCCCAGCTATAGGAGAACAGGGCCTCGGTATCCCGGACGATGGCGTAGCCGACGCTCGGCAGGTTGCAGCGGAAGCCGGTCTGAGCCTCGTAGGCGATGCAGAAGTCGCAATATTCCTCGAGGATGTCGAAGAAGCCGGCCTCGCGGAACGCCCACATGCTGAACAGGTACTTCGTCTCGCCGGGATCGCGCGGGTAGTTGATGATCTGCGCATGCGGCCAGGTGCGCTCGGAGCGCACGAACCAGACGAGGCCCTGGCGCAGGATATGGAAGAATGCATCCTGTGCGCGCGCGCGCATCTTCGGGTTCTTGAAGACCTTGTCGATCCACAACACCACGGCGGGTGCGTATTTCCGCCAGAAGCGGTTGCGGTAGACCCAGCGAAAGCGGGACTTGGGCTGAACCTCCGGATTGTCCTTGCGCAGCTCGACCACGACGCGCCTCGCGTAAGGGAAGATGTAGTACATCACGGCGAAGCCGCGCGCCTTGTAGATCGGGAAATATTTGCGGAAGTTCTCCAGGTTCATCGAGTAGTGGCGCACGGACATCGCGGTGGTTGGCCGGACCTTGATGGTCACCTCGAAGATGATGCCGAGCAGCCCGTAGCTCGAGCGGATGATCTGCATCTCTTTCGGGTTTTCGGCCTCGGTGATCTCGCGGATCTGGCCTTGCGGCGTGACGAGGCGGACAGCGGTCACGTAGGAGCTCACCTGGCCGAAGCCGCCGGGGAAGGATGAGTCCTTGGTCGCGGCGCAAGCCATGGCGGCGAGCGTGACGTTGCCGATCTCGGTGGTGATATAGGGCTGGAGCCCGCGCTCCTTCAGCGCGTAGGCGAGCTGCATATGGGTGACGCCGGCCTCGACCGTGACCGTGTCGTCGGTGAAATGCAGGATGCGGTTCATGGCCTTCATGTCGACCATGGTGCCGCCTTCGTCGTCGCCGTTCATGCGGGCGGTGGAATGCATGGAGCCGGCCGGCCGCACGGGGGTCGGGAACCGCACCGTGTCGGTCACGATCTCGATCAGGTCCTCGACGCTCTCAGGCGTCGCCCTCACCCGCGGGTGATAGGTCCAGGTGCCGTCCCAGCTCTTGATGGTGACGTCCTGCTGGATGTCCATGAATTTCCCCCAACTCTCGCGGCGCAAGACCATACCGAAATGCGCCTGCGAATCCAGGCTCTAGGAAAAAGGGCCGCAAACCCCATAAGAGAGCGCCCCGGAGCCCGCAGGATTTGATGCAAATCAATGAGGCGCAAGGAGGATCGTATGGGTTGATGGGGGCCTACGGGAGTGCTTAGGTCCTGCCGCAATTTGCGGCTAATCCGCGAGTGATGACTGTTCCGGAGGTTCGAGAGGGATTGGTGAAGCGCTTCTGTATCATCGGGGCCGGGGCTTGCGGCCTGGCCGTGGTCAAGACCTTTGCGGAGCGGGGGATTCCCTTCGATTGCTTCGAGGCCGAGGGCGACGTGGGCGGCATCTGGAACCCCGAGAGCCCGCACGCGGTCTACGGCTCGACCCACCTCAATTCCTCGAAGAAGCTGTCCCGCTATCCTGATTTCAAGTTCCCGGACGAAATGCCGTACTATGTCAGCGCGGCCCAGGCGCAGGAGTATTTGCGCGCTTATGCCGCGGAGTTCGGGCTCTACGACCGCATCACCTTCAACAGCCGCGTGACCGCGCTCGAGCGCGCTTCGGATGGCTGGCGCGTCAGCCTCGCGGGCGAGGACAAGCCCCGCCACTATGACGGCGTGGTGGTCGCCAACGGCCATCATTGGCATCCGCACGTCCCGGACTATCCCGGCCAGTTCGAAGGCGAGATGCTGCACTCCCACAACGTGAAGCTGAAGACGCAGCTCAAGGACAAGCGCGTGCTCGTGGTGGGGGCCGGCAACTCGGCGGTCGATATCCTGTCGGACGCTGCGCTCGACGGGAAGACGGCCATCCACTCGATGCGCCGGTCCTACTACTTCTTTCCCAAGATGCTTTTCGGCAAGCCGACCGACGCCGTCATCGACCGCTTAAGTCATTTGCCGCTGCCGCGCCGCTTCATGTACGCGCTCTACAAGCTCGGCATGTGGGTCTTGATCGGCTCGCATGAGCGCTACGATCTGCCGAAGCCGGACCACGATCTGTTCGAGGCGCATCCGACGGCTTGCACCACCTATCTCGATCACATCGTGCATGGCCGCATCAAAACCAAGCCTGGCATCGAGCGGCTCGAAGGGCGCCGCGTCTATTTCGTCGACGACACCTCGGAGGACGTGGACCTGCTGGTCTGGGCCACGGGCTTCCGCGTGCATTTCCCGTTCATGGACTCGTCCTACGTGCTCGACGACGAGGGGCGTTCCAAGCTCTTCATCCACACCTTCCACCGCGAGTGGGATGATTTCTTCGTGTGCGGGCTGTTCGAGCCGGCGGAAGGCGGCGTGTGGCAGATCGCCGATTTCCAGGCGCGGCTGATCGCGGCCTTCATCGTGGCGATGGAGGAGGACGAGGCCCGCGCGAACTGGTTCCGCAGGCTGAAGCGCGAGGCCAATCCCGATATCGGCCACGGCATCAAATGGCAGGACACGCCGTGGCACCGGTTCGAGATCCACCATTTGCGCTTCCGGCGCTATATGCGGCGGCTGCTCAAGAAGTTCGGCGCGTGCGCCGGGCCGGAGCCGGAGATGCGCACCATGGGCGAGAGCGCCGAAGAGCGAGAGGCGGAAAAGCTCAAGCTCGCGTCCTGAGGCGGACTTGCAACGGATGACACAAAAGGACCCGGACGCGATGTCCGGGTCTTTTTTATTGCGTGAAGGATGCGCTGCTTACGCGGTCGGTGTGGCGGTCTTGGGTCACGACCTCTCGATGGGCTTATAAATGCAAGAGGTTTTTGTCAGCCCTTTCGGGCCGGGGGACGTTTCCGCGCCATGAAGCTTGCGGGCGGCGTCCAGGTGCCAGGCAGGAAGCGGTTCGCCCAGCGGCACATCTCCTGAAGCGTCGGCAGCAGCGCTTCACCCTTCTCGGTTAGGCTGTACTCGAAGCGCTTGGGGCGGAGCTGATAGGGCACCTTGGTGACGAGCCCCGCCTGTTCCAACAGCGCGAGGCGATCCGTCAACACGTTGGTCGCGATTTCCTCGGGCGAGTCGAGAAACTGCGAGAAGCGCTTCTTACCGGTGAGCAGGTCGCGCAGGACGACGAGCGTCCACCGGTCGCCGACGATATCGAGCGTGGAGGCGATGGGGCAGCCTGAGCGGGGCTCTCGAATCATGTCGGCTCGACTATATCACTTGTGACTTGCAATTTGCAATAGACTGGCTACCCTTAGGCCTGGGTGGAGTAAGTTCCGAGGAGGGAGTCATGACCAAGGATCGAGGATTTTCCGGACGTTGCTTGTGCGGCAAGGTCCATTACCTAAGTGCCGCAGACCCCCAGGCGGTCGGCAATGCCATAGCGTGGACTGCCGCAAATCGAGCGGCGCCGACCACTGCGTCCATGTGGTCATCCCGGAGGACGGGTTTACGGTGTCGGGCGAGGTCAAATTCTACGACCATCCCGCCGACAGCGGCAATATCGTCGCCCGCGGTTTCTGCCCGAATTGCGGTTCGGCCGTCTACTCGACGAACTCCGGCATGCCGGACATGGTCTTCGTGCGCGCATCGAGCCTCGATGATCTGGAAATCGCGAAGCCGCAGATGATCGTCTATGCGAGCCGTGCGCCATCGTGGGCCCCTATCGATCCGAACCTGCCGGTCTTTGCCGGGATGCCGGAAGGCGGTCCGCGACAGGTTGATGCGGAAGCTGCGCGGGGGTAGCGGACTTAAGCGACGAGCCGAGCAGCCATAGCCGAGAGTCACGATGCACCAGACGCCCTTGTCGGTTCTCTTGGCGACGGTGGCGCCAATGCCCCTGTCGGGACCAAGGGCTCCGATTGGGTCGGTAAGGCTCGGCGATGGATTCAGTGGATATGTTCGAACGAGCGGAACCGCCGCTCGAGCTCCCATTGCTGGGCCGCCATCTCGCTTGCCGCCAGCAGCGCCGCGCAAGCCTCGGACGGAGCCTCGGCGCCGGGGACATCGCCCGCGCAGTCCGGCTTGACGGTCGTGTAGCCGCGCCCTTTCGCCCACAGGCTGTCGCCGGGCAGGAAGCCGTATTCCAGGCTATTGCGCACCATCTCCTTCAAGTCCGCATAGCTCAACCCATAGGTCTCCACGGCGCGGACGAACTCGTGGGTGAGGTCGATGCGCTCGATGCCTGCATCGTCCGTGGACAGCGCCACGGGCACGCCGAACGCGCGATAGATCGGGAAGGGGTGATGCTTGCCGCTCACGCCGAGCACGTCCGCGTTGCTCGAGAGGTTGATCTCGACCAGCACGCCCTTGTCGGCCATGCGCTTCAGGAGATCGTAGGGGTCGTCCTCGTACATGATGTCGACGCCGTGGCCGATGCGGTCGGTGCGGGCCTCCTCCACGGCGAGGCGGATATGGCAGCACAGGCCCTCCGGCGGCACGAGCCCCGGCGCGAGCTCGCCCGCATGCAGGCTGACACGGACGTCCGGGTAGAGGTCGCGCAGATAGCCCACCATGCGCATATGCTCGGCATAATCTGCCATGGCGGTGGGGTCGTCCTCCTGGCCCACGAGATTGATCGCCACGACGCGGGGGTCGGCGTCCGCGAGCGCGAAGCCGAACAGGGCTTGCGCGAAGACGAGCTCCTTCGGCGTCGTGCGGAAGACCTCGTAGATATAGCGCAAGGCGACGCCGCAGGCGGGGCGCGGGTTCGCTGAGGCGCAGTCGCCGCGTTCGTTGCGCGTGGCTTCGGCGCGGTCCCAGAAGGCACGCGCTTCCGGGATGTCGTCCAGCAGGCCCTTGGCGATCAGGTCTTCGCGCAACGCATCTAGATCCTCGCGCCAGGCGAGGTCCTTGGTGATGCCGTCGAGGCGATGCCAGGTCGGGGTCGCCATCAGCTCGAGATATTGCACGTTCTGCCTTGCCGCGCGGCCCGCCACCTCGTCGAGCCATTCGCCCGTATGAGACACGTCGGTGCCGCCGAATTTCTTGAAGGCGCCGAAGAAATGGTCGTGACCGGTGACGCCTTCGGAGGAGACGAAGCCGCGCATCGAGAAGGCGTCGATCAGCGCGTTGTAGAGGTCGGGGTTCTCGAAGGCGTCCGCGGCGGGCACGGCGCCGTCGCCGCAAACCGGCGCAGTGCCGGGCTCGGCTTGCGGCTTGACGAAGCCATAGGTCTCCGTGTCCACGCACAAGCCGTCCTTCGCGCCGTCGGCGATCAGCGTCTCGGCGAAAACGGCGCTGTGCAGGTGGCTATGGAGATCGGCGCCCTTCGGCATGCGCACGAGGAAGGCGCGCAGGCGGAGCGGATCGTCGCGCACGGCCTCCAGGGCCTCGGCGGTGCGCGAAGCGGGGTCGGACGTTCGCGCACTCGCGCTTGTCCACGGCGGCGCTAGAACGAGGAGAGCGAGGAGAGCGGCAAGCGCCGCACGGCGGGCGATCGCGAAGTGTGGAGTGCATGACTTGCGCATGGACAAGCCTCTCTGCCGGCCCTCGCGGCGGCTCGCGTGACCGAGTCGGCATTTCCGCTGGTAGAGGTTGCCATAGCGCGCCCGTGGCTGCGATAAGCAACAGGGCCGAGCCCTAAGCGGGCCTTACCGGGGGAGCGCATGGCGCTGAGACGTGTCAGGCTTCTGGCCACCGCCAGACGCTGGACGATCCCCAATCTCAAGGAGTTCTGGCAGAGCCGGCAGCACGTCGTCTGGCTGCTTGCGCCGTTCATCGGGCTTGCGGCCGGGGGTGCCGCCATCCTGTTCCGGCTTGCGATCGCCGCCTTCCAGTGGCCCTGGCTCCACACCATGACGGAGAACGTGGCCGAGGCCGCGCGCGCCCAGCCCTGGTGGGTGATCGTGCTCGCGCCGGCGGTGGGCGGTCTTCTGGTCGGGCTGATCCTGCGTTATGCGCTCACCGCCAAGCGCACCGGCGCCGTTCCCGATGTCATGGAGGCGGAGATCAATGCCGGCCGCGGCTTAAGTCTCCGCGAAGGCCTGATCGGCGGTGTGGCGAGCGCGCTGTCCCTCGGTGCGGGCGCAAGCGCTGGCCGCGAAGGACCGATCGTCCATCTCGGCGCGACCATCGCGGCAGCCACCTGCACGCGGTTCCGGCTGCCGGATGCCGCGCGGCGCACGTTGCTTGCCGCGGGCGCGGCGGGGGCCGTTG
>CAYUTT010000118.1:0-6270 GCA_964447575.1 uncultured Methyloceanibacter sp. | reverse complement strand
CCGGTCATGCGGTCGCGCGCGGCATGCATGGCGGCGATCTCGCGTATCGCGCTCGTCTCCTTGCGTTCGCCCGCGCTGAAATCGAGGCGCCCGACGCGGTCGAGGTCCGAGGCGATGCCGCGCAACGCGCGCCCCATGGTGCGCTCGGCGATATAGATGCCGATCAGAACGCTCAAGAAGGCGGCCAGGGCGGCAATCAACGCCGCGGCACGGTTGTTCGCATAGATGGGACCGAGCAACGCCTCCGCCGGAACCGCGATCAGCACCATCCAGTCCGGCGTGCCGTCCTCGGAGAACGGCGCGCTCACTGCCAGATAGCGCTCGCCGGCGACCTTAACCTCGAAATGTCGCTCATGGCCTTCGGTGCTCGCGTGCCGATAAGCATTGGCGAGCTTCTCGTCCCGGTGCTCATGCGCGGGCACAAGCTCGGGGCCGCGCGCGCCCTCCCGCGCCGTTTCGCCTGCAGGATGGCCGATGACGTGGCCCTGGCCCGATACGACATAGATGTCGGTGTGGGACTGCGGGCCGCCGGACACCGCGGCCGACTCCTTGATGTCGCGAAGATATCTGGCGATGGCTGAGAGCTCGTACTCCATGAGCCAGGCGCCAACCATCTTGCCGCGCTCGTCGTCCTGCCGTTGCACGAGCACCACACCGGGTCGGCGCCGCGAAGCGAACAGAAAGGGCTCGGACCAGGCCGGGCCGCTGGCCTCCCTGGCGACGGTCCACCACGGCCGTTTGCGGGAATCGAAATGGCCGAGATCGTCGAGGATGGGCGCGTATGAGCCGTCTTCCTCGATGCGATAATCGCGATAGCGCGTGCCGCCCGCCTCTTGCTCGCGATGCGTCAGGCGCAAGCCGTCCGGCTCCCGGTAGGCGGCGAGGTAGGCGCCGTCCGCGCCACCATAGGAGCACCAGGTGACGTTCGGATGCGCGAGCAAGCACCGATGCAGATAGGCGAGCGTCGCCTCGCGGTCGTCTGGATCGATGAGTCCCTGCTCGGTAAGAAGCGTACTCAGACGAAGCTGGCTCGCGCCGGACTCGACGTAACGCAGCGCCTTCTGGCGCGCGTCCTCGATCATCTCGTCGGCAAGATCGCGCCAGAGCAGCTCGACCGTGGCCCGCGAGTTCAGATATGCCGACACACCGATGCCCGTGGCGGTCGGCACGATCGCGGCCAGTAGCAGCGCAATCAGCGCGAAGCGAATGGTGATGCGCGGCATACTTCAGTCATCAACCTTGCGCGAGCGCGAGCGTTGCAACGGCCCCCCGGCTAACGAAATTGTCTGGAGGAATAGGCGCCGCACGCACCCTTCAGCCGCACATCGCCGCCCAGCGCTTGGCAGATATAGACCTTCTTCAAAGGGTCGTTGCGGACCTGTGCGTCGGTCACCTTCCAGCCATAGCTCCGCGCCACGCGTGCGATCTCCAGCTCCTGACAATAGGGCGTCGAGATCAGGCCGTATTTCGAGACCTGGAAGATGCCCTTGCATTGAATCTTCGCTGCCGCAGGCTGAGGCACCAATAGACAGGCCGCCAGCACGGCGCCGGCGAAGCCAGCCGCTAGGCGCTTCCCAACACGTTTGCGCATGCTCGCCTCCTTCCAGTGCTTGAGCCACCCTATGATAGTCCAGGCAGGCGCCGAAAAGTAGGCTCGCCTAGAAGGACGCGGGCTGCAGGGAAACCAAGCCTTTCTCTCCCACGGCATAAGCCTCGCCGTTCGGCCAGACCGCTGCGGGGCTGCCATCGCCGAGCAGCTTCCCCTCCTTGAGAGTGAGCCGCGGCAGCGGCAGGCAGACGAAGGTCTCGCCCACCGTCCCGAACGACCCGAGCCCCGCCACCATCGCATCGGTGAAGGGCAGATAGGCCTCGTTCTTGTCCTGGAGGCTTTCGCTCTCCACCGCCGCGCTGGCGATCAAGTCGCGCAACGCCGCGGTGACCAGATGCGCCATCGCGTGAATGCTGTAGCTCGCATCGGCGCCCACGAGGCTGCTGATGCTGTAGCCCGTGCCTTGAGCGAGGAGATCCATGACGCCCATTTCGAACAGCTCGAGATGGAGAGCGTCGCCGAGCCGCGCCTCCGCCTCGCTCTGCGCATGGCAGTACGCGTGCCAAGTGTCCTGGTCGCGCTGGAGCTCGCTCCGCGCCTGGTCCTCGAGGCGCTGCATGGCGCGTTGCCATTTCTGCGCCTCGGGTCCTTCGAAGTCGACGCCGGCAAGCGCGTCCGCCGCCTGACGCGGGCCCATGGCCCAGGTAAAGCTCACGTCACGGAATCCAATCAGCCGCGCGTGGCGGCGGATCGCCTCCTCGACCGCGAGCGGATCGAAATACGGCCGCGTGGGATCGATCCCATTCAGCCGCGAGATGATTTTCTCCACCTCGTCCACGGCGGATCCCTCCCTTAGCGTCCTCCCTCGGACGCGCGCCGACGAGGTGCCCTGCCCTTTACGGGTCTTTCACTCGCCGGCGCCCTTACCGACTTAGTTGCCGTCGTTGGACTCCACGATGAACTGCCCCACCATGCCGCGTTCCTGCATGTTTCGGGCGCCGAACTCGTAGGTTCCCGGCCTTATCGCGACGAAGAAGAGTTCTGCTTCTCCCTCGTCCTCGAACTCGATTTCCTCGAGCGTCCTGGTCTTGATCTCGATATCGCCGACCTCGACCTTGCGAATCCAGATATTGGAGAAGAATGTCGGGGCAACGAACGCATATTCGAAGTCGGTCGCGGCCTTGATCTTCAGGCGGTAGCCCTGCCCAACCTTCAAACGGTACTCCTTGGGCGCCATGTGAAAATTGTTATCCTCGGACCCGAGCACCAAGGGCTCCAGACGCACCAGCTTGTGGACCGAAGGATCGAACAGCATCTGCGCGCGTGAGGTGCCTAAGACGGCGATGACCGCGATCGCGCCCACAGCCAACATGATGGCAAACTTTCGCATTTTGGACGTTTCTCCTTTTTGCTTAGGCTAGTCGGGCCTGCGCCCGGAGCCGAAACGTCTCCCTCCCGAGGCGGACTATAGGCCGAGACCATGCCGCTGGGAAACGCCTCTCCGTCGCAGCATCTCAGCCCTTCAGCGCTTCGCTCGCCGGCACGAAGGGCAACTCGAGGGCCTCGGCCACCGCCTTGTGCGTCACCTGGCCGTCATGGACATTGAGTCCGTCGAGCAGGCACGGATCGGACACCAGCGCCCGCACATAGCCTTTGTCGGCGATGGCCAGCACGAACGGCGCCGCGACATTACTCAGCGCGAAGGTGGACGTGCGCGCCACCGCGCCCGGCATGTTCGTCACGCAATAGTGTACAACGCCGTCCACGATATAGGTGGGATCGGAGTGGGTCGTCGGCCGCGATGTCTCCGCCATGCCGCCCTGGTCGATCGAGACGTCGACGATCACAGCGCCTTGCTTCATGGCCTTCACCGTTTCGGCCGTGATGAGCTTCGGCGCGGCGGCGCCCGGCACCAGCACGGCGCCGATGATGAGATCGGCGCGGCGGCACAACGTCTCGACGGCCGCACGCGCGGAGAATACCGTACGCACCCGCGAGCCGAACTGCGCCGAGACGTTCCGCAGCTGATCCATATTGTTGCTGGTGACGGTGACGCTCGCGCCCATACCGATGGCGATCAGCGCCGCGTTGCTGCCGACCACGCCGCTGCCGAGAACGAGCACATCGGCCTGCGGCACGCCGGGGACCCCGCCGAGCAAAACGCCCCGCCCGCCGCGCGACGTCTCGAGACACGCGGCGCCAACCTGCGGCGCCATGCGTCCCGCCACCTCCGACATCGGCATCAGCAGCGGCAGGAAGCCTTGTCGGTTGGTGACCGTCTCATAGGCGATGGCGGTCGCTCCTGAAGCAAGAAGATCCTCGGTCTGCGCGCGATCGGCGGCAAGATGGAGGTAGGTGAAAATCACCTGTCCGGGCCGAAGCTTTCTGCGCTCCGAGGCAAGCGGCTCCTTGACCTTGACGATCAGCTCGGCGCGGCGGAACACCTCATCGGCACTATCCACGATCTCCGCACCCGCCGCAGCGTAAGCCTCGTCGGAAAGCTCCGCGCCGAGGCCTGCGCCGGTCTCGACCAGAACCTGGTGGCCACGCAGCGTGACCTCCTGCACCGTCGCCGGAATCAGTGCGACGCGATATTCGTGGTCCTTGATTTCTTTAGGAACGCCGATGAGCATGGGTGCTTCTTTACCACAGCTTCAGAGCCGCGGCGTAGCACGGCTCGCATTAACTAAACAGCATTCGGAGATCGCGGGCAGCACGCAACTTGCTATAGCCATGCACGGCGCAGCGCGGGCCGCACGCGACCGCATGAACCAAGGTAGTCGTATCGATGTTCAAGGTGGAGGCTGTCATTGTCGGTGCCGGCGTGATCGGCCTTGCCATTGTGCGCGCACTCGCGGCGCGGGGTATCGAAGTCCTTGTGCTCGAGGAAGAGGCCTCGATCGGACAAGGCGTTTCCTCGCGCTCCAGCGAAGTCATTCACGCGGGGCTCTATTATCCGACCGGAAGCCTCAAAGCGGAGCTTTGCGTCAGCGGCAGGCGCGCGCTCTACCGCTATTGCGAGGAGAGAGGCGTACCGCATCTGCGGTGCGGCAAGCTCGTGGTCGCAACGAGCCCTGCCGAGGACGGCGCGCTTGAGGCGCTGGTCGCGCGCGCGGAGGCCAACGGCGTTGAAGAGGTCGAGAGGCTCACCGCCGCGCGTCTCGAGGCGCTGGAGCCGAACCTGCGGGCCTCGAGCGGGTTGCTCTCCAGGACGACAGGCATCGTCGACAGCCACGCGCTGATGCTCGCTTACCAAGGCGACGCCGAGGCCGCGGGCGCAACCATCTCGCTTCGCACGCCGGTGATCGAGGGCACGCTTGCGGGGTCCTCGATGCGCATTCGCACGGGCGGCGCGGAGCCGGCCGAGATCGAGACCCGCCTCCTCGTCAACGCGGCCGGTCTTGGCGCCTGGACGGTATCCCAGGTCCTCGGCGGGCTCGATCCCAAGACCATTCCGCCACATTACATGGCGAAGGGGAGCTATTTCACCCTCAGCCGGCGCGCGCCGTTCCGCCACCTCATCTATCCGCTCCCCGAACCCGGCGGGCTCGGCATCCACCTGACCCTGGACCTCGGGGGCCAGGCGCGGTTCGGTCCCGACGTGGAGTGGGTGGATGCCATCGACTACACGGTCGACCCGGCGCGCGGAGACGCCTTCTACGCCGCGATCCGCCGCTACTGGCCAGAGCTCCCGGACGGCGCCTTGGTCCCCGCCTATGCCGGCATCAGACCCAAGACCTCCGGGCCGGGCGAGCCTCCGGCCGACTTCGTCATCCAAGGGCCGAAGACGACAGGCCACAGGGGCTATGTCGCGCTCTACGGCATCGAATCGCCGGGGATTACCTCTTCCCTCGCCATCGCCGACCGCGTTGCCCAATTGATCTTGTAGGGATGCCATCACCTCGTTGGCATGAGCACATAGGCCTATTGACGTAAAGGTGGCTAAGCCGGTTTTGGCAAAACAACCCCATGCAAAGTAGGATTCCTGTTTCTCGAGCCCTTAAGGCCATTCGGCAGTTCCTGGGCGAAGTCAACTGGCCAATACCCCTACGTCAATGCCACGACCGTCAAGGCCGCCGTCGCCATCTCTCGGAAGGATTACCGAACCGCGCCAAAAAGCGCTTCGTCCGCCTCACCAGACGCCGCGGACGGCCTCATGTCAGCCATCATGGTCCCCACAGACAACCCGTCCAGCCCAGCGACACTCTTTACGTCCTCGACCGCCTCTTCTAGACCAGGGCATGACCCGATCGCCATCACTCAGGGCGGCAGCCGCCCTCCTTGCCGCCGGGCTCCTTGTCTTCGCCCCAAGTTCCACCTCCCTCGCCCGCGACGGCGTCACGGGCTGCAGCATAGTCGGGGCCGAGACGGAGGCCGGGCCCGTCTGGCGCTACACCATCGACCTGCAAGTACCGGCGGGGGGCCATTGCCGCGTCTATGTCGGTGAGGACAGGGACCGCAAGAGCTGGAACTATTGCTGGCTCAAGCGCGAATCAGACAATCCGGTCTCGGCGACCTGCGATGATCCTCTCGACGACAAGGACTTCGACCTTTGGCGGGCGAAGGCGGTTTGCGGCGACCAGAACTTCATGGCTTATTGCCGCCCCGAGGAGCCGCCTGTGCCGAGGCGCTAGCGGCGGCATGCTCGAGGCTTACGACGTAGTGGACCTAGAGCGCTTTCCGAGCTGATTGAATCGCGGGGGATTCCCGAATCGGCTGAG
>CAYUTT010000117.1:0-6284 GCA_964447575.1 uncultured Methyloceanibacter sp. | reverse complement strand
TTCCTCAGCGAGGATGCACCCCAACCAAATTTTCCAGCAAGTTTAGGACTTCACCGCGGTGTGCATTAACGTGACTGGTATCGAGGCAAAGTTCTTCTGGCACCAGTCCTGTCGCCGCCATCTTTCGGAGATTCGCTGCAAGATGCGGCGCTTCGACCACCTGTTGTAGCGATTATGCGTGCGAGAGCCATGCGCGTAGGTGTCTCACGTCAAACAACTCTCGCTAATGCCCCATTGGCAGATGCCCAAACCAGCAGCACATTTTTGCCCTCACCTCCCGGAGAGGGCGTAGAGTAAGTCTCGACCGACCCCGTAGAACACGAAGGCCGAAATGCTGGCAGCTATGAGAGTTCCATCGTCAAAGCGCCAGTCGCCCGTCAGCCTCAGCATCAAAAATGCCGACACACCAGCCATCGCGAAAGAAGCGCCGTAGAGAACCCAACTCTTGTAAGCGATTCTATAGCCCTGTTTAGCGCGGCTGTCCTTCGCCTTGGTAATCTCGGCTCTCTCGCGTCTAAGCTTCAGTTGTCGCCGAAGCTCGCCAAGGTCTTCGTTGCTTGAAGCCGTCTCCGCAGTTTCTTCCGCGCCCAGAGACCTCTTACCGCTACGGTTCCCGACGGTGTTCTCCGCCTTGGGGACCTCGGCTGCAACTAAGCGCCGCAATGTCAGCTCTCGGCGAAGCCCTTCAAGCTCGTCATTGTCCGAAGCGCTCTTTGCAATTCCCACAGGTGATGGCCTTCCACCGCCCTGTCGGTGGAATAGCGACGCTGGCTCTGGCAAAGCGGCTCCCTTGGTTTCGAATGGTGGAACGACATCCCGGGCTGATGCTGCAGATCGTCGGGGTACGCCTCGAGCGGGTTTCAATGTTCCTGGCGCGTACAGCCCGGCACTTTTGTCCTTTGCCTTGGCGACCTGGGCCCCAAGCTGGCGTCTTAGATTCAGGTTCTGCCGAAGCAGCTTTTCGAGATCGTCGCCGTTCAAGCTCATATCGGCACCTTAAGCTGCCAAATCTGTCTGTGTGCTCAGGTTTACTTTGTCGCTCAGCAACTGGCGTTGGTGTTGATCACGAGATCGACGTCGCTCGCGAGCGCAGTTCGCGCCCCCCGGTCCATGGGAAAAGGCGGGCGTTCTAGATGGAAAAGCATTGCCTGTTACCCTGATGCTCTGCCGACTACTGAGTGGTTTTGCGTTGAGAAAACTGGCAAGCGGCGATTTCGGCGGTCGCTGCGAGTGCGAGTGCGCGTGCTACCGCCATGCGAAGATCGTGGTGCCAACTCGCGAATTGAAGAAGCCTGGTCACGGCTTGAAGCTGCGCCTTGAGATCTTCAAGCTGGTTGCTTTGTTCCCTTTTAAGCTGTGCGGTCAGGATCTCGAATCGAGCCTGCTCGACCCTGACCTGCTGCCGAATCCGGTTGACCCGGTCCTGCAGGTCGCCGCGAATGTCACGCAATCCTTTGTTTTTGGCCTCAATCACAGATTGACTCCCCCACGTCCGCGCACGCGCAACGCTCCTGGGCCCGCAGGCGGAACGCGAAGCCCCATCGGCGGTTGCGCGGACCAAAAAAATTAGGCGATCTGTGTCCCCAAAGCCACACGAGAATTAGGCGCCGCCTGGCTAGACCTAAATCTTGCAGATCGGTGCGGGCACTACCCTCGTCTTCCTGGCGCGCTGGAATTGGTGGCGGATCAATGGCCAGGGAGAGATCGCCCGCCATGGTCATTTCGTTCATTTCCACGCCAGCCATGGCCAGCTAGGCTTTGCGCTTCCCAAGTCTTCAGTCGCATTGATCGGCGGCACCACACTTGGCTGGCTTGCAGTAACGCTGCTTGCCCCGCCGACGGAACTCCGACGCTCCAATCCTTATATGACCTGACTCATCCAGCCCCCCACGGGGTGACGACGACTAGTCAATGTGAACGGCAGATCGTCGGCCGATGAGAGTCTCGCGGCTCCTCGCCTCGGTGCTGTTCGGGACTCGCTCCTTGCTCTATGGGCAGACCGCAATACTTGCCTGTTTCGCGGGCGCCCTTTCGGATCAGGTCAAGCGAGCGCTTGCCGGTTCTTGTGGCTCTCCCGAATGACCAACAGTTCTTGGCTCGACGCCACGTTGCAGTGCAGCCCAATGCTGCCCATAAGGCTGTCGCTGACGTCAAGGCCTCGACAATGGCGAGAGACGAAGGGGTTCGAGCTTTGGATGACGCGGCCACCCATACCTTAAAAATGGATCCGCGACTGCTCTTGGAGGGCCAATTTTCCTGAGTGAGAATGTCTGGTATGGGCTGTGTGAGAATAGCATTGGCGGGACAGTGAGAAAGGGCAGTCTGCATCTGCGGCCGCCGCAAATTTATGGTCACGACGCCAACGAGACTACCCTAAGTGACATGACCGCTCCTTCGCTGAATTTGGTTTTGCCGGCGCATGGACACCTTCATTCCATATAGCGGACTGCACATTGTCACGGTCTCCGTCTGCGTTCTGGCGGTCGCTGCCCTTAGCGGAACCGGTCGTGCCCTGCCCGACACCAGCAAAATAGCCTTGCGGCGCACGCTCGGCATTTTCGGGATCGCCTTTTGGGTGTTGTCTTACGTCATCTGGTGGAGCCGTAACGGGCTTGATCTCCCCTCCGGCTTGCCGCTGCATATCTGCGAACTCAATGGCCTGATCGCACCGCTTGCGTTGCTCACCCTCAATCGCTGGCTCAGAGCGACGGCCTATTTCTGGACCTTTGCGCTCACCACCCAAGCCTTTATTCAGCCAACTCTGACTACCGGCCCGACCGGCGTCTTATTCTGGTGGTTCTGGGCGCAGCACACGATTGTCCTCGCCTGCGCTGTCTACGATCTCGTGGTGCTCGGCTTCCGGCCTAATTGGGGCGACCTCGGGCGTGTCTATGTGATGAGCGCATTCTATCTCGCGATAGTGATTCCGGTGAATCTCTCGTTCAGCGCGAACTTCGGGTTTCTCGGCAATCCACCCCCGGCAAGAGTGCCTCCTCTTGTCGACGCGCTTGGACCTTGGCCCCTACGGGCACTCATTGTCGTTGCCCTAGCAGCCGCAGGTTTTGCGATCTTGGTGCTGCCATGGCGGCTCCTGAAGCCGTTATGGCGGACATCAAAGCTGCAACTGCATAAGTCAACATGACTGGAAGCATCGTGCATTGGCGAGGCGGACCTCAGTTCCGGCTGCGGTGTCGGAGCGGGCTGGAACGCACCTCCTTAGGCAGCCACAGAATATCCCCGACCCGGCCCATCGGACTGAACCGAGGCCCGCTCGAAATATCTGTTCTGCCGGGGTGAGCGGGCTGTGGTCGGCTGCGGGATATCCATCGCCCGGATGCGACTCATAAAGGCGTAGCCGTGCATCTCGATTACGTAACAGATACTGTGGTGGCCTCTCCCAGCCGATTGCTTCCGGGACCTGTTGCGCTATCCACTCAGCCGCTGGATGCGCGGTCAGAAAGATCGAGGGCTGCGATCCCCTCAGCATGATTGCTATGAAGGTTCTTCGGCTCTGCGCGGCCTTTTTGCCTGCGCGCCAGCATGAATCTCAGCGGAGAATGGAGCCCCATTCTTCATTCACATCGCCTCCATCGCGTTTTTCAGTCCCTTGCGCAGATCGTCGGCATTCATGACGGGCACGAGTTCGAGCTTAGCACCAAGTCCGATGAATAAGGGCTCGGCAATGGGTGGTATTTCCGCTGAATCCTTCATGTCGAAAAAGATCATTGCGCAGCGCACGCCATCCTCCGCGACAAAATAGGCGGCCTCCGCCTTCAGCTTGCTGACCGTGTCCTCCAGAAGTTGACCAAGCGATCCGTCCTTGATCGCGCGATTACCTGGCTCCGTTGGCATTTTGATCCTAAGCATCATCCGCATCGCTCTACCTCCCTTCGCTTGGCACTCGAACCATACAACCGCCGGTACACATTCGTTAAGCCCTGTCGCGCGATCCCTAAGGCGATCTGCGGGTTCCGATCGCTCGGCAAAACGGACCACGCAGGCCCAGATCCCGCCAAAAGCGCGAGGGCGGGTTGCGATCGATCTCTGAGCACGATCACTGAGGTCCTTGTGCCCGAGTGCCGATATAGGTCGGCACCACATCCTCGATTGTCTTTGGTTGAATCTTGAGTTCTTGGAGACCCGGCAGGTTCCCGCGCGCAACATTATCGACCTTGAGAAGGTCAACTTGACTGGTGGTGAGCGGCGGGTTTGGCAGGAACTCGAACAGCCGCGCCTTGAACATGGCCACCGCAAACGGCACCGGTATGAGCGGTCGCCATTTGCCCATGAGATGTAGTGTCACCCTGACGAGTTCGCGCAGCGTGTACACTTCGGGGCCGGCAAGCTCGTAGGTTTGGCCAACAGTGCCCGGGTTGGCAAGTATGCTGGCGATGGCCTCCGCTACATCTTCTACAAAGACTGGCTGCAGTTGGGTGCGCCCGCCACCGATCAGAGGGAGTATAGGCAGAAGTCGGGCAAGCTCGGCGATCGTTCCGAACAAGGCATCGCCTGGGCCAAACATGGCGCCGGGGCGGACGATTGTGGCGTCCGGAAAGGTTTGCCGGACCACCTCTTCGCCGCGTCCACGGGTACGGATGTAAGGCGACCCCGAACCAGAATCGGCGCCGATGCCTGACACCAGCACGAGACGGGCAACACCCGCGGCGGCTGCCTCCCGTGCCACGGTTTCGGCTCCTCGTACATGCACGGCTTCGAAAGTCGTATCACCCTTCTCGACATAGGCCGAGACCGTGTTGATGACGGCGTCGGCCCCAGCTACCGCGCCGGCGACTGAGGCCGGGTCGCGCACATCGGCGGGAACGACGGTGACTAGGTTGAGACCGATCGCTCGCAGCTCAATCCGCGCCGGCTCTGGATGTCGCACAGCAACGCGCACGGCCATCCCCTCGGCCGTCAGGCGATGCACGAGTCGCCGACCGAGAAAGCCCGAACCGCCGAACACCACAACCAGGGTCATCATTTGCTCCGGCACACTGGGCCAATACGTTCCAGATAAAACGCCCGCCGAAGTTGCTTCAGCCAAGTCGCGTCGCCGCGATTGGCCCGTTGGTGAGCGCGCGATAGACGGGGCAGCGCTCTTGCCACGCGTGGTAAGCTCGACGAACCGCGTCGACGTCCGAAGGTGACCGGATGGCGATGGTCAGCCCGGCATTTGCGTATATTGGGCGCGACGCCATCCATCCCTAGAAGCCCGCGTGCGTCGGTCTCACACTGCGCCGTCGCTTCGACAGCATCAACAGCGACGCCGAGCTGCGGCGCGAGCGTATCACGGGATAAAAACCTTGTCCGGTTCGGCCCGCCAGTGGGCGGACGCCGTGAAGTCCGGCTAAGGAATTGCTTGCGTGTCTTGGTGGCGGGATCACTCCCGCGGAAGCCGCCGCCGCAGCGTTGACCCTGCTCCTTGGGTGTCCTCGCTTTGGGGTAACCGTAATAGAAAAGCGTTTTGCTTGGACATTACCCCACCTCGTCGCGGCTTGCTCGGGCGGACAACGCGGGTATGCTCGTCGTCATGGACGATCCCAAGCCGGCCGCCGACCAGAAGTCGACAAGCGGCGTCATGGAGGGTGGCGGGTACTACACCGCGCATTCCGCGCCGCAGGAAGCCTATGGCGAGCTCGGCTTCCGCTGGCTCGAGGAGGCAGCGCGCGAGATTCCCGCACCCGAAGGCGACAGCCCGCTTCTTATCGCCGATCTTGGCGCGGCTGGCGGGGGCAACTCGCTCGAGCCGATACGGCGCGCCATCGCCGCTTACCGCAAGCGCGAACCGGGGCGGCAGATCCAGGTCGTCCATACCGACATTCCCTCCAACGACTTCTCGGCGCTGTTCAAGCTGGTGGAGACTTCGGACAAGAGCTATCTGCGCCTGCCGGGAACTTATGCCTATGCCGCCGGCCGCTCCTTCTACGAGCGCCTCTTTCCCGGTGGCGCCCTCTTACTCGGGTGGTCGTCGATCGCCGTCCACTGGCTGAGCGCGGTCCCCGGGCCGATCCCCGACCAGATCTACTGCACCTTCGCCACCGACTCCGTGCGCGAGGCGCTGGCGGCACGCTCGAAGGCGGACTGGGAGGCGTTCCTTGCCCACCGCGCCGCCGAGCTCCGGCCGGGTGGCCGCTTGATTGTGATCGGCGGTTCGCGCCGCGACGACGACCGGAGCGACGCCGAGGGCCTGATGAGAATGGCCTACGACGCGCTCAAGTCGCTCGTTCAGGTGGGCTTGCTCAAGGATGAAGAACTCCACCGCATGACCATCCCGACCTGGGACC
>CAYUTT010000116.1:0-6295 GCA_964447575.1 uncultured Methyloceanibacter sp. | reverse complement strand
GCGCCATGGGCAAGTCGGCGCAGTTTCTGCTCCACACCTGGCTGCCGGACGCCATGGAAGGCCCGACCCCGGTCTCGGCCCTGATTCATGCCGCGACCATGGTGACGGCCGGCGTGTTCATGGTGGCGCGGCTTTCGCCGCTATTCGATCTCGCGCCTTACGCGCTCGCCTTCGTCGCCATTATCGGTGCGACCAGCGCCTTCTTCGCCGCCACCGCCGCCGTGGTGCAGACCGACATCAAGCGCGTCATCGCCTACTCGACCTGCTCTCAGCTCGGCTACATGTTCGCCGCCGAAGGCGTGGGCGCCTATGGCGCCGGCATGTTCCACCTCTTCACCCATGCCTGCTTCAAGGCGCTGCTCTTCCTCTGCGCCGGGGCGGTCATCCACACGCTCGCCGACAATCAAGATATGCGCCGCATGGGCGGCTTACGCAAAGTCATCCCCTTCACCTGGGCGATGATGCTGATCGGCTCGCTCGCGCTCACCGCTTTCCCGCTCACTTCCGGCTTCATCTCCAAGGATTACATCATCGAGACCACCTGGTTCGATCATACCCCGGTCGGCCAATACACCTATTGGATGACGCTGATCGCGGCCTTCCTCACCGCTCTCTACACCTGGCGGCTGATGTTCATGACCTTCGAGGGCAACTTCAAGGGCGGCAAGAAGGTGCTGGACCACGTGCATGAGCCGCCATGGACCATGGCCGTGCCGCTCCTCATTCTTGCCGCCGGCGCGCTGTTCGCAGGGCTGGCCTTCCGGCATCTGTTCATCGGCGCCGACGAGGCCTCGTTCTGGCGCGACTCGATCGCGCTCGCAGCACCGGCCCATCACGACGCGCCGTTCTGGCTCACGCTGTCGCCGACGCTGGCGATGACGCTCGGCTTCCTCATCGCCTGGTACTGCTATATGTGGCAGCCGCTCCTGCCCTTCGCGCTGCTCAAGCGCTTTCCGAGGACCAACCAGTTCTTCTTCCATGCTTGGTATTTCGATGCGCTCTACGACTTCCTCTTCGTCCGCCCGGCCAAGCGCCTCGGCTACATTCTGTGGAAGGTCGGCGACAGCACGATCATCGACGGCATCGGACCGAACGGGGTCGCCGCGCGCGTCATCGACATCACCAATCGCGTGGTCAGGCTGCAGACCGGCTATATCTACCACTACGCCTTCATCATGCTGATCGGCGTGGCGCTCCTCATCACCTATTTCATCGTCGCGGGTGGGGGGCTTGCCCCATGAGCTATAGCTGGCCGATCCTCTCCACCGTCACCTTCCTGCCGCTCGTCGGCGCGCTTTTGATCATGGCGCTGCGCGGCAACGACGAGAGCGCCTTCCGCAACGCGCGCTACATCGCGCTGTGGACCACGCTCATCACCTTCGCCATCTCGCTCCTGCTGTGGCGCGATTTCGACCCCGAGACGGCGCAGTTCCAGTTCGTGGAGCTGCGTCCCTGGCTCGGGCCCATCACCTTCCACATGGGCCTCGACGGCATCTCCATGCCCTTCGTGCTGCTCACCACGCTGTTGATGCCGCTCACCATCCTGTCGAGCTTCGGCGCCATCAAGGTGCGGGTGAAGGAGTTCATGATCGCCTTCCTCGTGCTCGAGACCTTGATGCTCGGGGTGTTCTGCTCGCTCGACCTCGTGATGTTCTATCTCTTCTTCGAGGGCGGCCTGATCCCGATGTTCCTCATCATCGGCATCTGGGGCGGACCGCGTCGCGTCTATTCGAGCTTCAAGTTCTTCCTCTATACGCTCGCTGGCTCGCTGCTGATGCTCCTCGCCATCATGGCGATCTACTGGGAAGCCGGCACCACCAACATTCCGGCGCTGCTCGCATATGACTTCCCACCGCAGATGCAGACTTGGCTCTGGTTCGCCTTTCTCGCCTCGTTCGCCGTGAAGCTCCCCATGTGGCCGGTGCATACCTGGCTGCCGGACGCGCATGTGGAGGCGCCGACCGCGGGCTCCGTGATCCTCGCCGGCATCCTCTTGAAGCTCGGCGGCTACGGCTTCCTGCGCTTCTCGATCCCGATGTTCCCGCTCGCTTCGGCCGAGTTCGCCCCGCTCATTTTCGCCTTGTCGGTGGTCGCGGTGATTTACACCTCGCTCGTGGCGCTCGCTCAAGAAGACATGAAGAAGCTGATCGCCTATTCGTCGATCGCCCATATGGGCTTCGTCACCATCGGCATCTTCACGCTCACCATGCAAGGCCTGCAGGGGGGCATCTTCCTGATGCTCTCCCACGGCATCGTCTCCGCCGCGCTCTTCCTGTGCGTCGGCGTCGTCTACGACCGCATGCACACACACGAGATTTCCGTGTTTGGCGGGCTGGTGAACCGCATGCCGCTCTACGCGGCCGTCTTCATGGTGTTCATGCTCGCCAATGTCGGCATGCCCGGGACCAGCGGCTTTGTCGGCGAGTTCCTGAGCCTGCTCGGCGCCTTCGAGGTCAATACGTGGGTCGCCGCGTTGGCGACCACCGGCATCATTCTATCGGTCGGCTATTCGCTTTGGCTCTATCGCCGCGTCATCTTCGGTGCGCTGGAGAAGCCGGCGCTGATGCATATGAGGGATCTTTCCTGGCGCGAGGTCGCGGTGATGGTGCCGCTGATCGTCCTCACTATTTTCTTCGGGTTCCATCCTAATCCGATCCTCGACGTCTCGGCCGTATCGGTCGAGGCGCTGATAACCGATTTCCAAGCGCGCCTTGCCGCCGCCGAACAGGCGCGGCTTGCGCTCGCGCCCTAGGGGGCCCGTGTCGTGGCCGAGACGCTAAATCTTGCCGCTATCCTGCCGGAGCTGACCTTGGCGATCGGTGCCATGGCGCTACTCATGCTCGGCGTTTTCATGCGGCGCGAGCGCGGGGAGCTCGTGCTGTGGCTCGCTGTCCTGATTCTGGTGGCAGCCGGCATTTTCGTCGCATGGGGCGAGGGGACCGAGACCCTGTTCGGCGGCAGCTTCATTGTCGACCCCTATAGCCGGATGCTGAAGCTCTTGACGCTTCTCGGCGCTGCGGTCGCCCTGATGATGTCCATCGACTATTGGCGGGAGGCTGGCGGACTGAAGTTCGAGTATCCGGTCCTCCTGCTCTTCGCCACGACCGGCATGCTGATGATGATCTCGGCCAACGATCTCATCGCGCTCTATGTCGGGCTCGAGCTGCAGAGCCTCGCGCTTTATGTGGTGGCCGCCTTCAGGCGAGACTCCGCGCGCTCCTCGGAGGCCGGCCTCAAATATTTCGTCCTCGGCGCGCTGGCATCGGGCATGCTGCTCTACGGCGCGTCGCTCGTCTACGGCTTCACCGGTTCCACCGCCTTCGATCAGATCGCCGCCGCGGTGCAACCGTCCGGCGCCAATCTGGGGCTCATCTTCGGGCTCGTCTTCCTCATGGCGGGCTTCGCCTTCAAGATCTCGGCCGTGCCGTTCCATATGTGGACGCCCGACGTCTACGAGGGTGCGCCCACGCCCGTGACGGCCTTTTTCGCCGCGGCACCCAAGATCGCCGCCATGGCGCTCACCGTGCGCGTCGTCATCACGGCCTTCCCGGCGGTCACACAGGAATGGCAGCAGATCGTCGTCTTCATCGCCATCGCCTCCATGGCGCTCGGCTCGTTCGCCGCGATCGGGCAGACCAACATCAAACGCCTGATGGCCTATAGCTCGATCGGCCATATGGGCTTTGCACTGGTCGGCCTGGCCGCGGGCACGGCCGAAGGGGTGCAAGGCGTGATCGTCTATCTCGCCATCTATCTCGTCATGACGCTCGGCACGTTCGCCTGCATTCTGGCGCTGCGGCGGAACGGCCAGATGGTCGAGGAGATCGCCCAGCTCTCCGGCCTCTCCCGCACGAGCCCGGTCATGGCCCTCATGCTGGCAATCCTGTTGTTCTCCTTGGCCGGCATCCCGCCCCTTGCGGGCTTCTTCGCGAAGTTCTACGTCTTCCTCGCCGCCATCGAGGCAGGGCTCTACGCGCTTGCCGTGATCGGTGTGCTCTTGAGCGTGGTGGGGGCGTATTATTATCTACGCATCGTCAAGATCATGTATTTCGACGATCCCGTCGAACGCTTCGAGCCCATGCCGGCGTCACTTGCGGCGGTGCTCTGGGTGAGCGGCGTGTTGATCCTGTTCTATTTCGTCTATCCGGCGCCGTTGGTTGCGGCTGCTGGGTTTGCTGCTAAATCACTGTTCTAAATGGCGTATTTCTCCTCTCCCTCTCCTAAGATGCCGGCCGGCTACCGGCTGGTCCGGCTGGATACGGTCGATTCCACCAATGCGGAGGCCAAGCGGCGCGCCGCCATGGGCGAGCCTGGCCCGTTGTGGATCTGGTCGTCGCGCCAGTCGAAGGGGCGCGGCCGGGCAGGGCGGGAGTGGACGTCTCAGGTCGGCAATCTGTTCGCAAGCCTCCTGATCCGGCTCAACTGCCCGCTGCCGGTCGCGAGCCAGCTTGCCCTCGTCGCGGGCGTCGCCGCCTACGAGACCGTCGCCAAGCTCATTGCCTATGAGGGCCGCTCGGAGCTGCTCCTCAAATGGCCGAACGACGTTCTGCTGGCGGAGGAGAAGGTCGCCGGCATGCTCCTGGAGAACGTCGCCGGCGCGAACAACAGCGGCTCCGTGGTGGTGATCGGGACCGGTATCAACCTCGCCAACCATCCCGAGAACCTGCCTCAGCCCGCGATCAGCCTCGCCGCCTACGGCCTTTCCGTATCTCCGGGCGATGCAATCGAAGTGCTGGCCGCCACGACACATGAATGGCTTCAGCGCTGGGGTGAGGGCGCGACCTTCCCCTCGATCCGGCGCGCTTGGCTCGACCGGGCCGGCCCCACCGGACGGCCCCTGCTGGTCAAGCTCGGCGGCGTGGAGACCGAGGGCACCTATGCCGGCCTCGATTCCGAAGGTGCGCTTCGGCTGAGGACCGCACAAGGCGAGCAACGCATCACTGCCGGCGATGTCTTCTTCCCGGACCGCTAAGGCGCGTAGAACCCGGTGTCCCGAAAATCGAAACCTGAACGCGACGCACTCGTCTTCGTCCCGCTTGGCGGCGTCGGCGAGATCGGCATGAATCTCTATCTCTACGGCTATGGCCGGGAGGGTGCCTATGAGTGGCTCGTGGTCGACATGGGCGTGACGTTCGGCAGCGAGTACGAGCCCGGCATCGACGTCATCCTGCCCGATATCCGTTTCCTCGAAGCGGAGCGCCACAGCATTGTAGGGCTGCTCCTCACCCACGCCCACGAGGACCATTTCGGCGCGGTGCCGGATCTCTGGCCGCTGCTTGGCGGCCCCAGAATTTTCGCGACCCCTTTCACCGCCGAGATGCTGAAGTCGAAGCTGGTCGAGATGGGCATCGGTGTGGGCGACGATCTTCCTCTCGAGACGATCGCGTTGGGGAGCCGGCACCAGATCGGGCCCTTCGACGTGGAGCTCATCAGCATGTCCCACTCGATCCCCGAGCCGTCCGCCGTGGCGATCCGGACTCCTCTCGGCACCGTGCTCCACACCGGCGATTGGAAGCTCGACGAATCGCCTTTAACCAGCGCCCCGACCGACGCGGAGAGGTTGATCGCGCTCGGCAAGGAGGGGGTGGCCGCGCTGATCTGCGACTCCACCAATGCCGTCCGCGAAGGCATCTCTCCGTCGGAAGCAGATGTCGCGCTGACCCTCGCCAAGCTCATCGGCGAAGCGCCGCAATGCGTCGCCGTGACGACCTTCGCGTCGAACGTCGCGCGTCTCCGCTCGGTCGCCAACGCCGCCCGCGAGGCGGGGCGCGATCTCGTCGTGGTCGGCCGCGCCATGTATCGGGTGATCGAGGCGGCGCAAGCCACGGGGTATCTCGATCCCGATCTTCACTTCTACGAGGAAACGGCCTTCTCGAAGCTGCCGCCACATCGAATCGTCGCGCTTTGCACCGGGAGCCAAGGCGAGGCCCGTGCCGCCATGGCGCGCATCGCCTCCGGCGAGCACCCCAATGTCGAGCTCGAGGCGGGCGACTGGGTGATCTTCTCGTCTCGTGCGATTCCCGGCAATGAGAAGGCGGTCGGCCGGGTGCAGAACGCGCTCGCCGACCACCAGATCGAAATTATCACCGACCAGAATGCGCTCGTTCATGTCTCCGGCCATCCGCGGCAGGGCGAGCTCGAGCAGCTCTATCGCTGGGTGAAGCCCACCGCTTCGGTGCCCATGCACGGCGAGGGGCGGCATCTCGAAGCGCATGCGGAGCTCGCCGAGAAGCTCGGCGTCAAACAGGTCGTCCGCGCCCGGAATGGCGACATGGTTCGCCTCCTGCCCGGGCCG
>CAYUTT010000115.1:0-6356 GCA_964447575.1 uncultured Methyloceanibacter sp. | reverse complement strand
CTTGGCGATGAGTTGAAGGATGGCGCCTACACCGTTCGCCTCTATTTCAATCCGTTGGTCCAGTTCATCTGGATCGGCCCGCTGGTGATGTTCTTCGGAGGGGCGATATCGCTGTCCGACCGGCGCTTGCGGGTCGGGGCACCGAAGGGGGCGAAAGCCAAATCGAAGACGCAAGCGGCCACCGCGAGCGCGGGGGATCGGTCATGAGCCTTCGCCTGTTGCTCGGTGTTCTCAGTCTTGCCTTGGCCGTGAGCCTCTCCTTGTCGGCGCCCGCCGGAGCCGTCCAGCCCGACGAGATCTTGGACGATCCCGCACTCGAGGTGCGGGCGCGCAATCTATCTCTCGGCTTGCGCTGTCTCGTCTGCCAGAATCAATCGATCGACGATTCGGACGCGCCGCTCGCCAAGGACTTGCGGGTGCTCGTCCGCGAGCGGTTGAAGGCAGGCGATTCGGACGACGAGATCATCGATTTCGTCGTGGCCCGTTATGGGGAGTTCGTCCTGCTCAAGCCGCGGTTCACCTCCCACACATGGATATTGTGGCTTGCCACCCCGCTTGTCCTGATATCAGCCCTTGGCATGATCCTTTATGGCTACCGGCGGCGACGGGCGAGCGCCGAGGGGCTCAAGCCGTTGAGCGCCAATGAAAAGCGCCGCCTCAAGCGGCTTGTGAGCGAAGGCTGAAAGCCGACGAGGACTATAAAGTCCTTGAAGTCCAAGACGTTCGGGAAGTGAACCTTACCGAAATTTAATTCCGCCGAAACCGCGGCGTAATTGGTGAACCCCTATATTCCCCAACATAGAAGTCCGCCCGCGCCGGGTCGTGGGGGCGACATGATCAACGGGATTTTTCCATCTCAGGAGAGTGTGACCAATGACAACTGACCAGAGCCCTACTGCGAACGAGAGCCCGCGGTTGCGGACGCTGACCCGCAAGCCCGCGCTCCTCGCGGTTGCCGCCCTGATCGCGACGGGCGCATTGGGACTAACCTTCGGCACGAGCACGCCCTTCGCCGTGGCAGAGACGGCGCAGACCATCGAGACGCCCTATGGCCGTGCGCCACTTACCTTCGCCGATCTCGTGGAGAAGGTCAGTCCGGCCGTGGTCAGCATCAACGTCAAGGGCGGTACCAAGATGGCCGAGAACGACATGCCGATTCCTGGCATGCCGGACATCCCGGAGGACAATCCGCTCTACGACTTCTTCAAGCAGTTCCGGAAGGGCATGCCGACACCGCCAACCAGGCCGTCGCCCAGCCTGGCGCAGGGCTCCGGCTTCTTCATCTCGGAGGACGGCTTCGTGGTGACCAACAACCACGTGGTGGAAGATGCCGACGACATCGCGGTGACAATGGGAGATGGCAAGAAATACTCCGCCAAGCTCGTCGGTTCCGATCCGCGCACCGACCTCGCGCTGCTTAAGGTGACGGAGACCAAGAAGAAGTTCCCCTTCGTGTCCTTCTCCGACAAGAATCCGCGGGTGGGCGATTGGGTGCTCGCAGTGGGCAACCCGTTCGGCCTGGGCGGCACGGTAACGGCCGGCATCATTTCGGCCCATAACCGGGACATTGGCTCCGGACCCTACGACTACCTCCAGATCGACGCCGCGGTGAACCGCGGGAACTCTGGCGGTCCAAGCTTCGATCTCGACGGCAATGTCATCGGCGTGAACACGGCCATCTTCTCGCCCTCCGGCGGCAATGTCGGCATCGCCTTCGCCGTCCCCGCGGCGCTTGTGAAGCAGGTGGTGAGCGAGCTGCAGAGTCACGGCAGCGTCGATCGCGGCTGGCTTGGCGTGGTCATCCAGAACGTGAACGACGACATTGCCGACTCGATCGGTCTGTCGGAGCCCAAGGGCGCCATGATCACCAAGGTGACCGAAGACGGTCCGGCGGCAAAAGAGGATATCAAAGCCGGTGACGTGATCGTCGAGGTCAACGGCGACGAGGTTGCCGATTCTCGTGACCTTGCCCGCAAGATTGCCGAGCTCGAACCGGACACGGCTGTCAAACTCTCTATCGTCCGGTATGGCGACAAGCGTGAAGTCAACATGAAGCTCGGCGCGTTCCCCAGTGCCAAGAAGCTGGCCGCGCTCGAGAAGGATGAGCCTGTCGACCAGAGCCAGCAGATGAAGGACCTCGGCCTTTCACTTGCACCTGCGGTAAGGATCCCAGGCGCCGGAGAGGAAGGGGTTGTCATCACCGAGGTCGATCCTTCGAGCGATGCCGCGGACAAAGGCCTGAAGCCCGGCGACATCATCCTTCAGGTCGCGGGCGTCGACGTGTCCGAACCGGGTGACGTAGCCGCCGGCATCAAGAAGGTCATGGACGGTGCCAAGTCTGACGACAAGGACACGGTCAAGGTGCTGATGCAGGTTAAATCCGGCGATCAAACGCGCTTCGTGGCGCTTTCACTGAAGAAGGCTTGAGTTTAGCCTTCTTTCGCCGGAGGGCGGCGCGGTTTCCCCCCGACCGCGCCGCCCACCTCTTTATGAGCCATGTATGAAAACGTTTCATCTGGGAGGCCCCACTACATGCGCGTTCTGGTGATCGAGGATGACCAGGAGACCGCGGCCTTCCTCAAGCGAGCCCTGAAAGAGTCAGGACATATCGCCGAGTACGCGGCCGACGGACAGGCGGGGCTCGATCTCGCCAGGACCAACGCCTACGATGTCCTCATCGTCGACCGTATGCTGCCGAAATGCGATGGGCTCGGCGTCATCAAGGCGCTTCGCACCGAGGAGATCCGGACACCGGCGCTGATCCTCTCCGCGCTCGGGGAGGTGGACGATCGGGTGAAAGGCCTACGGGCAGGCGGCGACGACTATCTCACCAAGCCTTATGCCTTCAGCGAGTTGCTGGCGCGGATCGAGGCGCTCGCCCGGCGCAGCGCGCCCGAGGAGGGCTCCACGCGCCTCGTGGTCGGCGACCTGGTGCTCGACCGGCTGTCACATAAGGTGACGCGGGCGGGCGAAGCCATTATGTTGCAGCCTCGCGAGTTTCGCCTGCTCGAGTATCTGATGAAGCACGCCGGCCAGGTGGTAACGCGGACGATGCTGCTCGAGAACGTATGGGACTATCATTTCGATCCGCAGACCAACGTCATCGATGTCCACATCTCACGGCTCCGGTCAAAAATCGACAAGAGCTTCGGCGACCCTCTCCTGCACACGGTCCGCGGCGCCGGTTACACCATCCGTGACAGCGCTCACTAAGCTCTTCCGGACCACCACCTTCCGCCTGTCGCTGACCTATCTCGCGCTTTTCAGCGCCGCTGCGATCCTGGCCATCTTCTACATCTACTGGAACACGACGGTCCTGCTGTCGCGACAGCTCAACCAGACCATCGACGCGGAGTTAAAGGGTCTGGCTGAGCAATACCGCGCGGGCGGGCTCGATCAGCTCGTGCGTAGCGTCGCCGAGCGGAGCCAGACGCCCGGTAACAGCCTCTATCTCGTGGCCGACAACGAGGGGAAGCAGCTTACCGGGAACTTGAGCGCCGTCTCTCCCCAGCTTTGGGACAGTCTCGGCCCTGTGGAGTTCGTCTATAGCCGGCCGGCGTCAGGTGGCCTGGAGCGGCGGCTTGCTTTCGCGAACGTCTTCCGCCTGCCGGGCGGCTACCGCCTGATTGTCGGCCGCGATATCGAGGACAGGCGCGAGCTTGCGCGGCTGATTCGGACGACGATGCTGTGGGGTTTGGGCGTGATGGCGGTGGTCGGCATCGGCGGCGGCTACTGGGTGAGCCGCAAATTGCTCAACCGGATCGACGATCTCTCGGCCACTACGCGCACCATCATGGAAGGAGACCTCGGCGGGCGATTGCCGGTGAGCGGCTCGGGTGACGAGCTCGACCGCTTGGCGCAAAGCCTCAACCTCATGCTGAGCCGTATCGAGCAGCTTATGGCGGGACTGCGCGAGGTCTCCGACAATATCGCGCATGATCTGAAGACGCCGCTTAACCGACTGCGGAATAGAGTCGAAGAGGCTTTGCGCGAACCCTACGACGAGTCGACTAATCGCGAGGTGTTGGAGCGGACGATCGAGGAAGCAGACGGACTGATTAAGACGTTCAACGCGCTTCTTTCCATTGCGCGGCTCGAGGCCGGGGCCGCCGGCGAGAATCGCGAGAAACTCGACCTTGCCGCGCTCGTAAGCGATGTGGCCGAGCTTTACGAGCCTGTGGCGGAGGAGCGCGGAATCACGCTCAAGGCGGAAGCAATGGGGCCTATCGTCGTCCGCGGCGAGCGTCAGCTGCTCGGGCAGGCCATTGCCAATCTGATCGACAACGCGCTGAAATATGGCGTGCCGGCCACTCCTGGCGGCAATGGCTGGGCTCCTGCGGTCGAGATATCGACGAAAGCTGAAGGCGGCATGGCCGAGATCGCCGTTACCGACCGCGGGCCTGGCGTGCCAGCAACCGAGCGTGATCGTGTCCTCAGCCGTTTCGTCAGGCTCGAGGCGAGCCGGTCGGAGCCCGGCAGCGGGCTTGGCTTGAGTCTTGTCGCGGCGGTGGCGAGGCTGCATGGTGGTAACCTGAGGCTCGAGGACAACGAGCCGGGCCTTCGCGTCGTCCTTGCCCTGCCCATGGAAGGCGATGCGCTTACCACCGAGGAGGGCGCTGGGCCGTCCGCAGGAGCAGAGCTGAGACCGACGTGACGGCGTTCGCCGACCGCATCACCGAATGTCCTACGGTTTATGACGCAGCCCGAGGCACGGATGTGCTTCGGGCCGTCGCAGAAGCCATGCGTGAGAGGCCGGCGCTGGCCCCAGCCGCCAAAGTGGCGGCCCTCCCGCAAGTCGCCGCGCTGCTCGAAGCCGCGTTCTCAGGCTCCCCCTATCTCGCAGCCCTCGCCACACGCTCTCCCCAACTCCTCGCCGATTGTCTCACACGCGATCCCGACACGCATTTTGCCGAAGCACGTGCGGCATTCACCACGGCTGTGGCGCGTGCGGCCGGCCCGAAAGAGGCCATGGTGTTGTTGCGGCAGTTCAAGCAGCGCACCGCATTGCTGACGGGCCTGGCGGATCTTGGCGGCGTGTGGCCGACGGAGGCCACTCTGAGGCTGTTGAGCGAAGCGGCGGACGCGACGGTGCAGGCGGCGGTCGCCTTCTTGTTCCGCAAGGCGCGTGAGGCGGGTCAGGTGGCGTCACTGGAGGAGGCTCCAGGCTATTTCGTGATCGCCATGGGTAAGCTCGGCGCCATGGAGCTCAACTATTCGAGCGATGTCGACTTCATGGTGTTCTACGACGCCGAGCGCGCGAGACTCGCCGACGGTGTCGAGCCGTCATCTTTCTTCGTGAAGCTGACTCGGGAGCTTGTGCGGCTGGTGCAGGAGCACACCGGCGACGGCTATGCGTACCGTACCGACTTGCGGCTTCGCCCCGATCCCGGCGCAACGCAGATTGCGCTCTCCACGGATGCGGGGCTTACCTACTACGAGAGCTTCGGCCAGAACTGGGAGCGAGCCGCGCTGATCAAGGCGCGTGTGATGGCCGGCGATGTGGCGCTTGGCGAAGAATTTCTCGAGCAGCTTTCTCCTTTCATCTGGCGAAAATATCTCGACTTTGCCGCGGTCGCCGATATCCATGCGATGAAGCGGCGCGTTCATGCCTTCAAGGGCCATGGTGCCGTGGCGGTCGAGGGGCATGACATCAAGCTGGGCCGCGGAGGCATTCGCGATATCGAGTTTTTTGCGCAGACGCAGCAATTGATTGCCGGCGGCCGGCATCCGGAGCTGAGATCGCGGGGCACACTTGAGACATTGGCGCGGCTGGCCGCAGGCGGCTGGATCGAGCAGCAAGCCGCGGAAGAGCTGAGCGCAGCCTATCTCCTGCTACGGCGCGTCGAGAACCGGCTGCAGATGGTCGCGGATCAACAGACCCACATCATCCCCGACGATAGAGTGGAACTCGACCGGATCGCGCGACTATGCGGATTCTCTGATACCGATGCGTTCGGCGATGTGCTCGTGACGCAGTTCAAGATCGTCGAAGCCTATTACGGCGCGCTGTTCGAGAGGATTCCCGAGCCGCAGACCTCGACGCCGGGTATTGTCATAGCCGACGATACGGATCCCGCGGCGCTCGCCAGCCTGAAGCGTCTCGGCTTCGACAATCCGAGCGCGGCGATCGGCGCGATCCGGGCGTGGCAGTCAGGGCGCTATGCGGCGACCAGGAGCGCGAAGGCGCGCGAGCGGTTGACGGATTTTCTGCCGCATCTGCTCGAGGCGTTCGGGCGGACCTCTGAACCTGACCTCGCGCTTGCCACCTTCGACAAGGTGATCGCCAGCATGCCGGCCGGGTTGCAGCTCTTCTCGCTGCTCGCCATCAATCCGAGTCTGCTGCGCCTGGTGGCGGA
>CAYUTT010000114.1:3633-6358 GCA_964447575.1 uncultured Methyloceanibacter sp. | reverse complement strand
GAGAAGCGTAGAACGAGGGCAACAGGGACGTACGCGCAAGACGGCTCACCTGGGCAACAGGCTGTGGAAGCATCCTGGCTTCCCGCCGCGCACTCTAGGGCTCGGTTGCGCGAAGAGGAACGCTACAAGGCGGCCTGGCCCGCGACCTTTGGGTTTTTCGTTAATGGGCGAAGCGTGCCCCGCACAAACTAGACGCCCTTGGCCACAACGCCCACCGCCACCGCCAGCCAGCTCGCAAGCGCAATCCAAAAGGCGAAGTGGGACGCGCCCTCGACGAAGCCAAACAGGCCGAGGACGTAGACCGCGAGGGCCGCCGCGGCCAGCACGGCGGATGAGAAGAACACGTAGTTTGTCGGTGGGGTCAGCCTCATTCTTCCCTCCTGGGATACACTTCACAGAGGCTATGGCGAATGTCTCCGCGGCGTCAATTTGGGCCATACTCGGGGAACCACCACAGGCTGGGAGCCTCTCATGACAGGATCGTTCGCTCGAGGCGCGCCGGCGCCCATGGAAGGCCAAGGCGCCTATAACCGCTCCTCTCGCGTGCAAGCGGCAGGTCTATCCTCCGCCATTCCGCTCTTCGGCGAAGCGGCCAAGGCTGTGCCGCTGGCGCCCGCGCCCGAGCCGATCGTCGTGGCCGACTACGGCTGCTCGGAGGGGCACAATTCGCTGGCGCCTATGGCGGAAGCCATACATGCCCTCAGAAGCCGGACCGGCCCCGAGCGAGCCATCCAGGTCGTGCACACCGACCTACCGAACAACGATTTCAGTGGTCTGTTCGAGACGCTTCAGAGCGATCCGGACTCCTATTTGCACGGCCAAACCGCCATGTTCGCCTCAGCCGTGGGCGAGTCGTTCTACGATCAGCTCTTGCCCTCCGGCACCGTGACGCTCGGCTGGAGCTCCTGGTCCGTCCACTGGCTGAGCCGCACGCCAGCCATCATTCCGGATCACTTGCAGGTGGCCTACAGCAAGGACGCGGCGGCCCGCGCGGCTTACGAGAAGCAAGGCGCGGACGACTGGCGGGCGTTTCTCGTTCATCGCGGGCAGGAATTGCGCCCCGGCGGCCGACTCGTCGTGCTGACGATGGCGCGAACCGACGCAGGCGACTTCGGCTATCGCTCCGTGCTCGACGCGATGATGGGCGCCCTCGCCGATCTCGTCCAGAAGGGATTGATCACACAGAACGAAGTTGACCGCATGTCGATACCGACCGTGGGCCGCACGCGCGCGGAGCTGGCGGCACCGTTCGGAACAAGCGGCTCCTTTGCCGGACTCTCGCTCCTGTCCGTGGAGCTGTTCCTCGCCTTGGATCACATCTGGGAGGACTTCGAGCGCGACGGCGACGCCCGGCAATTCGGTGCGCGATGGGCGGCCTTCGTACGCGCCTCCGCCTTTCCGACGCTCGCGCTCAGCCTCGACGGCGGCGCGAATGACCCCCGCGCCGCCCAGTTTTTCCAGGAGATGGAAATGCGCGTCGCGTCGCGGATGGCGGCATCGCCGGAGAAAAATGACATGCCGCTCGCCAAGGTCGCGATCGAAAAGGCCACCGCGTAGCGGTGGCTGGGTGGATATCACCTTAGTGAGCCAGCAGACCTCCGCTCGCCCGCCACGCTTCGACTCCTCCCTGGAGGTGGCGAGCCGTGCCGAGCCCGGCGCTCTGCGCGGCCTGAACCGCCATCGCCGAGCGCTCGCCGAAAGCACAGTAGAACAGCGGCGCCTTGCCGGTGTCCTTGGTCAACTCATAGAGCAGGCCGCCCTTCTCGAGCTCCGTGCCGAGGCGCGGATAGGGCACATGCAACGATCCCGGGATCACCCCATCTTTCCGGCGCTCCCGATCTTCACGAAGGTCGATGAGCGCGATGCCCGGATCGCCCAGGAGGTCCTTGAGCTGCGCCGGGCTCAACGCCCAACCCCTCCCGGCGACAAGGTCCTGCGCCAGGCCGACGCGCATATTGGTGGGAACCGCGACATCCATCATCTTGGGGTCGGGCAGATGCAGATTGTTCATCAGATCGACATACTCGTCGACGGTCTTGACCTGCAAACGCGGATTGAAGGCCCTCTCCTCCCCGATGGTGCTGATCGTGTCGCCCTTGTAGTCGTGCGCGGGAAAGACCAGTGTTTCGTCGGGCAGCTTCAGCAGCTTGCCGAACAGCGAGTCGTATTGGGCACGCGGGTCGCCGTTCTGGAAATCGGTGCGGCCGGTGCCGCGGATCAGCAGCGTATCGCCGGTAAAGACGCGATCCCCCATCAGGAAGCTGTAGGAATCGTCTGTGTGTCCGGGCGTGTAGAGGACGTCCAGGCCGAGTCCCTCGATCTCGACGCGGTCGCCCTCGTCGACGCGAATGGAAACGACATCGGCCTTGGTCTGCTGGCCCATGACTGTGATGCAATGCGTGCGTTCGCGGAGCGCAGGCAGGCCCGTGATGTGATCGGCGTGGAGATGCGTGTCGATGGCCTTCACCAACCGCAAATCGAGCTCAGTCAGGAGCTGGAGGTAGCGATCGACCTTTTCGAGCACAGGATCGATGATCAGCGCCTCGCCGCCGTGGCGGCTCGCGAGCAGATAGCTGTAGGTACTGGACGTGCTGTCGAAAAGCTGCCGGAAGATCATGATGCTAAGCTTCGGGTTCCGTTCATCCTACACAAAAGCTGGTGCAGTGCCGGTTCATACCCTCAGAATAGAGTGACCTCGGATTGACGCCAATCCTCTCTCGGATTC
>CAYUTT010000114.1:0-3533 GCA_964447575.1 uncultured Methyloceanibacter sp. | reverse complement strand
CGCAACTCGGCCTCGGACTACGCGCTTCGCGACATCGCCGGTACCGACGCGCTGGCGTTCCGCGCCATTGCCGAGAGGATCGTCTCGCTCGAGTTTGCCGGCAGCGCGCTAGACCTTGGCTGCGGCACGGGGCGCTCGACGCGCTTCCTCAAGAGTTTCGGCCTGGACGCGACAGGCGTGGATATCAGCGAGCCGATGATCGCCGAAGCCCGGCGGCTCGATCCCACTGGCACCTACGTGACCTATGCAGCGAACGCGCCCCTCCCCTTCGAGGACGAGGCCTTCGAGGTTTTGCTCTCCTCGTGGGCCATCGTGGAGATCAGCGAGCGGGGCGCTCTGCAGACTTTCGCGCGCGAGGTGGCGCGGGTGTTGCGCGGAGGCGGCATAGGCTTCATCGTCGCCAACACTGCGGCGTTCTATGCCGGAAGCTGGGTCTCCTGCGATACCGATTTGCCGGAGAATGCGCCGCCGCTTCGGTCGGGGCAGCGCGTCACGGCGCGCCTGTTGCCGGAGAACGTGGTCGTCACCGATACCTTCTGGAGCGATGAGGACTACCAAGGTGCCTTCGCCCAGGCGGGACTGCGGGTGGCCTATGCCTGGACGCCGCTTGCGCCTCCGGGCGAGCCGGGCTGGCTCGACGAGACCAGGGCAGCGCCCTTCGTCGTCTATGAGTTGCGCAAGGCCTGAGCCGCGCGTCTCATGCCGAGGTCCGAGACCTTCGCTTAAGTCGCGATCGCCTCCAGTTCCTCTCCCGGCGGAATGCGCCGCAGAAACAGGCTGAGCCACTGGCCGAAGGATGCGCCGACGGCGACGACCAGCCAGGTAACGGTCGGCGTGCTGACCGCCATGAGGAGCGTCCAGAGTGCCGCGCCCAGTAATATGCCGAGCGCGAACATGGCCGCCACGAATCCGATGGCGGTGCCGCGCACGCGGGTCGGGAAGCTTTCGGCCTGATAGGCATAGCCGGCCCCGGACCAAGTCCCGTTCGTGACCTGATAGATGAAGAAGTAGACCACGAAGATCAGCAGATGCTCATGGACGAAGAGGAACAGCAGATTCAGCGGGGGCACGAGCAGCGCCGTGCCGATCATCACCTGCCGGCGTCCCCAGCGTTCGCCGAGCCATCCGCCTAGCACATAGAACAGAATGCCGATCCCGGCCGACACGAGCAGGAGTGTGCCCGCCTCGGCGGCCGTGAGGCCCTTCACGCGCGTCAGATACTCGGTGATGCAGAAATTCGTGGCCACGATCGAGGCGCCGAAGGCCATGTAGACCGCCGAGAGCAGGAGGAGCTGCCGGCGCACGCCGCCCGCCTCGCTCAACAGCTGCCGCACCGTGGCGGACTGCAGCTCGCTCACATCGACATTGTATTTCTTCAGGAGCGCCTGCACGCGGGCGCTATCACCCTGCCGGAGCGCGGCTTTCACCTCCCGGAGATGGCTGAAGCGGTCGGACTCCTTGATGAAGGCACGGCCGACGATCACAAGGATTATGGGGACGATGCCGAGCAGGAACACGAAGCGCCAGCCCTCGCCGATGAACAGCAGATAGACGCCCGAGGCCAGGAATAGGCCCATGGGCCATCCCGCCTGGACGACGGAATAGAGCAGGCCGCGGTGCCGCGCCGGGATCTCCTCGTTGACCAGCGTGATGGAGACGACGAACTCCGCTTGGGCAAACGACGATGCCGCCATGCGCACCAGGACCAGTTGCCAGAAGTTCTCGACGAAATAAGTCAGGCCGGTGAACAGGGCGGCGGCCGTGAGGCAAAGCATCCACATCCGCCGCCGCCCAACGATGTCGAGCGAATAGCCGACGACAAGCGTAACGACGAGCTGCGCGGCCGAAACGAAAAAGATCAGCGAGCCGACGAGCGACGAGGAGAGCCCGAGATCCTTGGCGATGTCGGGAATGGCGACGACCAGAAGATTGAAGTCGTAGGACGACAGCGCCAAGCCTGCCACCGCCATGACGATCAGATAGATCGTATAGCGCCGACTCGGCTCTTCCGGCTTGAGACCGGCCGCCGGCGTCACTCCGTCCTCAATCACGATCCCTCGTCGTGTGGCTGCCCTGAGCGCAATGCGTCCGGTTCCATCCTAACCGCAGCATTGCCGCAGGTGGAATGCGCAGCGTAGCAGGCGCAGCCTGCTGCGCTCTTGAAATTGGGAGCAGCCGCAGTTCCATGAAGCGCAACTATTCCAATGAATAACATTCATTTTTTGCAGTTTGGCCGCGGACCTATACTCCGCCTCGCCTCTTGGACCGGGCTCCGGGAAGACCGTTTACGCAGCGTTTCGCTGGCGCAGATTCACTGCCATTCGCGGCGGCGGTTTCGGCGCGCGCGCAAGGGCGCCGCGTGGCCCGCTCCGTCTGAGAGTGTATGCAGTTTCAATGGCTTTGGATCCCTGGGGGGAGCGTGAACATCGAGCCGCATGCCGCCCGGCTGAGTTGCCTCCTCTTTGGCGCCGGCTGCGCGGTGACCTCGAGCGGCGGCAGTGGCGTCGCCTCTTGCTCTTGCGCCTGCGCCACGCCGAAGCCACCCGCGACGACGGCAGACACAACACCGAACGAGACGCCGTTCTTCAGTCTCGCTTGAAAACTCTTGATCCCTTCACCGGCTGAACCCCTTACAGCCGGCACGACACACTCCGAATCCATCGGATGCATTTGACAACCCCCGCAACCTTGCTTTTTCCAACATTCGAGGGCGCCACGACTTTTGCCGAGCGTTCGCTGCTGTATGGACATCCTTCTCGGCCGTAACCGAGCGCCCCCCCTGCGCATGGCACGGTAGTCACCGCACCATCGTGCGCAAAATGAATGATTTTCATTTGAGGCAATGCAACTGGTTCAACACTCTCTGGCAGTGTCGATGCAAAAGTAAAGAAATCCAGGCTTTGGTCGTGGTTCTGCTGTTGCAAGGGCTTGGCGATTCTCGCCTCAATGCGTGCGCTCGTGTCGCATGCGGTGACGCGCCTTCCGTTCGAGACGGTTCGTGCATGCAGTTGCGGATTCAGTCTGCAGTTCGACGCCTCTCGCTATGCTTGCATCGACGCCATTACAGCGTGTCGTGGAGCGGAAGCGAATCGCTAATACTGATACCCGAGACCGAAGATCACCTTCTGCGTGTCGGTGAAAAATTCATCCGCCCGGTAGTTGGCGTATTTCGCCTCGGCGTAGAAGCCGCTGCGGAGCGGCAGATAGGCGTAGAAGTCGAACTCGGAGCCGTAATCGAGGCTACCCACGGCTGAGCGGAACTCGTGATACTGGGCGATCAAGAGAAGCCCGCCGAAATAGCTGAACGGACCGCCAGACTTCGCCGGCACCTTGTACTTGGCCTCGACATAGAAATCCTGCAAGCCGGTGGGCGGTGTCACCAGGAACACGTCGGCGAAGCCGTTGAAGATGTGACCCGTGGCGAGCGGCGTCTGGAACGCGGCTACACCGTTGTCGCTGCCGAGAAGCTCGTAGATGAGCGTGCCGGTGAGCGCGCCTTTGGTGAGCCCCTGCTCCACACGCACATAGTCCAC
>CAYUTT010000113.1:0-6360 GCA_964447575.1 uncultured Methyloceanibacter sp. | reverse complement strand
TGGCGCGGTCCTTGCCGTTTTCCACCACTGTGGTGTCGGCTTCCATCAAGCTGCGAGACTGAGACATGGGAACCCCTCTAGCCTGCGACCGACCAGCTGCCGTCGCTTTCGCGGCAGGCGACGCCTTCGATCTCTTTCTGCTGCCCGCCCCGTGCGAGCGAATAGACGACATGGCGGCAGATGCGCCCCGCATCGTCGCGGAACGCCGAGACAGGCTTCACCCGGCCACTGAACTCGGTCACCGGGCGGCGCCATATCAGCGTCACCCCATCCGCGAGCTCCGTGAGCGCCAGCTGCAAAGCCTGCAGCGCCACCGCGCGATCAGAACGATCGAGACCGGAGTTAAGTTCCGTAAGGCCTTGCGGCGCAGGGCTGATTCCCGCCGCTGTATGATGTGCCCCGTTCTCCCCGGCCATGAGGGGAAGAGGGGCGGGCAGCAATACCGACAACACTAGAGCGCCCGCCCCGATGACAGGGGCGTTCCACTGGAACGTACGCATAACTTTTCGTCCCCAAGACTGACGCGGCTACTGAATTCCCCCGCGCCCACTATCAACAGGAACGATGCTGCCCTATCAGAGTGAGGAAAACGTTAAAGCGTGTGCCGTTGTGCGCTGATGTCAGGGTAAACAGAGGGTTAATTCGTCAGTGTACGCCGTTGTCCGCTCCCAGCCTCGGGAGTTCGCAAGCGGCCACGGTCCAAATTCAAGGGGCGACGCGGCCCATCGAGTCTAACGCGCCTGAAAGGGCGGCCTCGAAGAGCTTCCTGCTCGCATCCTTGGTTAGCGGAATAGGATTACCGCCCGCGGTCGGGTCGACGACGGCCATTTCGGCGATGGTCTCCGCTTGGCTGGCATCGATGTTAAGGCCGCTCAGGTCATTCGGCACGCCAGTCTGCTTGCGCAGGTCGAGCACTGCCTGAAGGAAGCCATGGAAGCCGCCAGCGATACCAAGGAATCCGGCAAGACGGTCGATCTTCCCCTCGATCGCCGGTCGATTGAACACAAGCACGTAAGGCATGAAGACGCCGTTGGTTGTGCCATGATGAGTGTTGTAAAGCGCTCCGACCGGATGCGACAGCGCGTGGATAGCGCCAAGCCCCTTCTGAAAGGCGGTGGCACCCATCGCCGCTGCGCTCATCATATGGGCGCGTGCTTCAAGATCATTCCCGTTCGTCACCGCTTTTGGCAGATTCTCGAACACGAGCCGCATCCCCTCGACGGCGATGCCGTCGGCCATGGGGTGATAGTTCGGTGAGCAGTATGCCTCGAGGCAGTGGGCCAGGGCGTCCATTCCCGTGCCCATGGTGATGGCAGGCGGCATGCCCACGGTCAGTTCCGGATCGCAGATCACGACCTTCGGCATCATCATTGGGTGAAAGATGACCTTCTTGGTATGCGTGGCCTCTTGGGTGATGACGCCGGCGCGGCCGACTTCCGAGCCCGTGCCGGCCGTGGTCGGCACGGCGACGATGGGGGCGATTTTGTCGGCGTCGGCGCGTGTCCACCAATCGCCGATATCCTCGAAATCCCAGAGCGGCCTCGTCTGCCCGGCCATGAAAGCGATGACCTTGCCGGTGTCGAGACCTGAGCCGCCGCCGAATGCCACGACGCCGTCATGGTTCCCGGCGCGAAAGGCGGCGATGCCGGCCTCGACGTTGGAATCCACCGGATTGGACTGCACGTTCGAGAACATGACGGCGGGGAGCCCGGCTACTTCCAAAAGGTCTAGCGCCCTTTTCGTGATTGGAAGCTCGGCGAGACCGGCGTCGGTGACGAGCAAGGGGCGGTCCATCCCTGCTGTCCGGCAAGCCTCGGCGAGCTCGCCGATGCGGCCCGGACCGAAGCGGATGGAAGTGGGGTAGCTCCAATTGGCGGTGGGTGCGTTCATGACTCGGTGTCCTGAGAAGCGAAGCCGGTCAGACCTCGCGAAGGTGGAAGCTCTTCGGCTGGGTCAGTGCTTCGAATCCGTATTTCGACAACGAGACGCCGCGACCTGTGTCTTTGACGCCGGTCCAGGCGAGATACGGATCGAGATAGTCGCAGCGGTTGAGAAAGATAGTGCCGGTCTCGATCTGACTGCCGAGCTCGGCGGCGCGGTCCATGTCGCGCGTCCAGATCGAAGCCGTGAGCCCGTAGGGACTGTCGTTCATCAGCGTCACGGCTTCGTCATCGTCGCGCACCTTCATGATACCCACGACTGGCCCAAAACTTTCTTCCCGCATCACCTCCATCTGGTGGTTGACGCCGATCAGTACTTCCGGCGCAAGATAGGGTGAACCAGGCCGGTCGCCGTCCACCTTCATGTTGATCAGCGCGGTGGCACCCTTTCTCTTCGCCTCCTCGATTTGGCTGCGGACGGCGTCTGCCGCGGCGCCACGCACCATCGGTCCAAGCGTGGTCGCCTGCTCAAGTGGATTGCCCACCACATAATTGCGGGTGAGGTCGGCAAAGCCCTCGACGAAGTCGTCATAGATCCGGGCGTCGACATAAATGCGCTCAACACCGCAACAGGACTGACCGGAATTGTAGAAGGATCCGTCCACCAAATTCTCGATGGCATGATCGAGCTTGGCGTCGGCGCGCACATAGGCGGGATCCTTGCCTCCGAGCTCAAGGCCGAGCGACGCAAAAGTTCCTCCAGCGGCGCGTTCGATGGCGCGGCCTCCGGCGACAGAACCGGTGAAGCTGATGTGGTCAACGCGACCTGAACCGATGAGCTTCTCGGTCTGCTCATGGGTCATGACGAGATTGTGGAACAGCCCCTTCGGCAATTGCGCGCGCTTGAAGGCTTCCGCGAAGCGCTCACCGACGAGCAAGGTCTGAGCGGCGTGCTTGAGGATGACCGCGTTGCCCGCGAGCAGGGCGGGGACAATCGCGTTGATGGCGGTGAGATAGGGATAGTTCCACGGTGCGAGGGCGAGAACGATGCCGAGCGGCTCCCGCGCGATATACCGGCGAAAGCCGTCCTTCTCCGGCGGGTAGTAGGGCTTGAGGGCCTCCTCAGCCATCGCCACCACGGCACGCGTGCGCTCCTCCACGCCGCCCTTCTCGCCGCCGTAGCGCACCGGCCGGCCCATCTGCCAAGCAAGCTCCGTGGTAATGTCGTCATTCATCGCCAACAGGGCGTCGAGGAAGGCGAGCATATAGCGGCCGCGCTCGGCGACTGGCGTTGCCTTCCACTGAGGCATGGCGGCGCGGGCGGCCGACAATGCGGCATCGATGGCGGCGTCGCTGGCAATTGGCCGCTCGGCATAGACCGAGCCGTCGATAGGGGAGATGATCTTCACGCTCTCTGACATCTTTTCGCCTCTGACCTCACGACCGCTCGAAACCGCGTTTCAGTTCCCAATCTGTGACACGGCGGTCGTATTCGAACTGTTCCCACTCCGCGTTATGAACATAATGATCGATGACCTCGTCGCCAAAGGCGGCGCGCAGCATGGCCGAACCTCGCATCAGCTCGGTCGCTTCGCGGAGCGTCTTCGGCACCTCAGGCAGCGTCTCGCCCTGATAGGCGTCGCCGACATAAGGGGCCTCGAGCGCCAATTTCTGTTCGATGCCGGCAAGGCCAGCGGCGATCAGTGCGGCGAAGGCAAGATAGGGATTGAGATCGGCGCCGCCGATGCGGCATTCGATGCGGATGCCCTTGGTGCCGGACCCGCACAGGCGAAAGCCAGCGGTGCGATTGTCCAGCGACCAGATGGTCTTGGTCGGCGCGAACGTGCCGGCCTGGAAACGCTTGTAGGAATTGATATAGGGCGCCAGGAACCAGGTGATCTCGCGCGCGTGGGCGAGCTGTCCCGCCACGAAGCGGTGCATCAGCTCCGACATGCCGTGCTCGCCCTTGGGGTCTAGGAACAGGGGGGTCTTGCCGGCGGCGTCCCACAGCGAGGTGTGGATGTGGCTCGACGAGCCTGCGAGGTCGTAGCGCCACTTGGCCATGAAGGTCACGGCCTTGCCGAAACCGTAGGCGATTTCCTTGCAGCCGTTCTTTAGGACGACGTGCCAGTCCGCCATGGTCAAGGGATCGGCGTAGCAGACATTGACCTCTTCTTGGCCCGGTCCCCATTCGCCCTTCGAGTTCTCGACCGGGATGCCGGCGGCCTGCAAACCGTTACGGATGGACCGCATCACCTCTTCTTCCTTGGTAGTCTGGAAGACGTGGTAGTCCTGAATGTAGCTGCCGGTGGTCTTGAGATTGTTCCAGCCTTTGTCTTGCGCTGTCTCATATGTCTCGTCGAACAGATAGAACTCGAGCTCTGAGGCCATGCGCGCCGACATCTTCAAGTCGGCGAGGCGCGCAATCTGCTTGCGCAGGATGGTGCGCGGACTATGCGAGAGCGGCTCGTGATGGTGGTGGTCGAACACATCGCACAGCACGAGCGCCGTCGCCGGAAGCCACGGGATGCGCCGGAGGGTTGCGAGGTCCGGCTTCATGATGAAATCGCCGTAGCCTCTTTCCCAGTTGGCGACCGCATAGCCGGGCACCGGTTCCATGTCGATATCGTTGGCAAGCAAATAGTCGCAGCCGTGAGTTTCCTCATAGGCGCCGTTGAGAAAAAACTCGGCGTGAAAACGCTTGCCTACGAGCCTGCCCTGCATATCGGGAAAGCAGGCTACGACCGTATCGATCTCGCTCTGATCGCAAGCCTTGCGCAGATCCTGTAACGTCAATGTGCCAGCCATGCCGGGGTCTTTTCAGAGAGGAAGTCGAAAGCGGCAGAGGATAATAAGGAACCCGCGCGGGCGCTATGCCCACGCGGGTCTTGAGGTTTCCTGACGAGGCTCAGGCGCAACGGTAGGGAGGACCTGCCTTTGCCATCGTCTCGTTGTACTTCCTGAGGATCTCCACGACCTTGGCGCAGCGCGGGCTGATCTTTTCGGCCTGGTCCCAGAACTTGACCGCGGCATCCGCGACCGTCTGCCACTCGGCGTCCGGGATCGAGGTCAACTCCAGCTTGCCACCGGTGGTTCGGTAATGCGCTTCTCCCCACCAATACCAGTGCGCGCGGTAGTAGTGCGAATTGTCGATCGATAGCTTGAATAGCTCCTGGAGGTGGGGCGGCAAAGCGTTCCACCTGTTGGTATTTACAAAGTACGAACCCGCCCAAGCGCCCGAGATATTGTTGGTCAGATAGTACTTCAGGACGTCCGCCCAACCCACGGTGTACATCTCGGTGATGCCGCACCAGCACACACCGTCAAGCTCCCCGGTCTGAATGGCGACCTCGACATCCTCGTAGGGAAGCGCGACCGGCACCACACCGAATTGCTGCATGAACTGGCCGCCCGTCGGGAACATATACACGCGCAAGCCCTTGAGGTCGGCGACCGACTTGATCGGCTTGGTCGTGCCGAAGTTGCAAGGATCCCAGGCGCCGGTGCTGAGCCAGGTGACGCCCTTTACTTCTCCGTATGCCTCCTCCCAGATCTCCCTCAGTCCCCACCATTCCCATAAGGCTGGGACATCCAAGGAGTAGCGCGAGGCGAAGGGGAAGTAGGCCGCGAAGATCTTGACGTCAACCGGAGCCGCCGCCGAGTCGTCGTCGCTCTGCGCCGCATCGATCGTTCCCGTCTGCACCGAGCGGAACAACTCGCCTTGCGGCACGAGCTGATCAGCGTAGTAGAGCTCGATGACCATCTCGCCGTTCGCCGCCTTGTTGAAGGCTTCGATAGACGGCTTGATCACGTGCTCTCCGAGCGCCGTGCCGGCATAGGTCTGCATGCGCCATTTGATTGGCGCGCCTTGCGCTCTTATCACATACGGCGAGGCCACGGTCGCAGTCGCAGCGGCCGCGGTCGTCAAACCTGCATTCTTTATGAACTCACGCTTGGTCACTTTCTTCCGTATTGTCATCGCAACCACTCCTTCTCACACCACCTCAAACTGGACCACATCTCCAGAGCCCTATTTCCCGTAATATTGGTTGGGCAACCACAGCGCGACTTGCGGGAATATCATGACGATTGCCAAGCCGATGATCATCACCAGCACGAAGGGCACGATTGATCTGTAAATATCGGCCAGCGTTACTTCCGGCGGCGCCATTGCGCGCATCAAGAACAAATTATAGCCGAAAGGCGGCGTCATGTACGCGATCTGGCAGGTGATGGTGTAGAGCACGCCGTACCAAATCGGATCGAAACCGAGCGCAATCACGATTGGCACGTAGAGCGGCGCCACGATCACCAGCATCGCGGTGTCGTCGAGGAACGTTCCCATGAGGAGGTAGGAGAGCTGCATCATGATGAGGACGGTCCACGGATCGAGGCCCCATTTCTCGAGGAACAGATAGCGCAGGCCGTGCACCGCGCCGAGGCCGTCGAACACGGCGCCGAAGCAGAGCGCCGCGAGGAT
>CAYUTT010000112.1:0-6421 GCA_964447575.1 uncultured Methyloceanibacter sp. | reverse complement strand
GAAGCCACCGCTGCTCTTTCGCCGAGCAACGCAAATCCGCGCGAGGCGGACTGCCCCGTTGCGCCGGCGAGGGTCGAGCCTCTGGCGGAGGCTGCCGAAAGACCGGTGTGAAGCGAGCGGCCCGCCGAACGTGACAGAACTCCCGCCTTGGCGGCACCCCAGGCGGCGCCTACAGCGATTCCCGCCCCCGCCCAGCGCGCCAAAACACCGAGCTTTGCGCCCAGATAGGCAAAGCCCTGCCCAACGAGGCGCGCGATGGCCCCAAGGCCCTCGGCCAATTTCGCGGCGGCGAGCAGAATCAACGAGCGGACGAACAGAAGAGAAGCCCAGACCGCTGCCTGAATGGCGCGGAAGGCCCGCTGCCGCATGAGCTGGCGGCGGCGGCGGGCGCGCTCCTTGCGCGCGACTGAGAGCCGGTGCTCGCGCTGTCGTTGGAGCCAGCGCTCGTGGCGCTGGCGATCGCGCTCCACCGCGACACTCTGCGCCTCGAGCCAGCGCTTATGGTCGGTCAGATCGGATTGCGCCGAGGAGAGGAAGGCGCCGGACTTGGCGGCCGTATCCTTGGCGGCGGCAACACTGGCCTCAAACGCCGCAGTCTCTTGAGACTCGGCGTCCTCTTCACGCGTCGACCAGGCACGTTTCTTACGCATCGGACTGGCCATGCCGAGAGGCTCCGCTAAGGACCGGATCCAGGTCGAGCCTCATGAAGACACAAGACCCACGCATACGCCGGGGGAACGCTGATACGCGGCAGCGCGAAGCTCCCTGCCCCGTCCTGGAGCCTCGACCACGCGCCGCGAGGGCACGGTAGCACGAATGTTGTCAGCTCTCCGCTCGAATAGCTTAGCGGTCAAACCGGGTGCGGCCAACGGCCAAACCCCTTCCGGAAAGACTATTCCATGGAGGTGTGGCGGCCCAGGCCCACCATTAGAAATCGTCGAGGCCGCCGAGAACCCGGTCGAAATCGCGCGCTTTCTGGTAGTCGATCTCGGCCTGCCTGGCCCGGGTGGCGGCCAATTCCTGCCGGCAGTCATCATAGCCGGGGGTTCCCGGCTCGCCCTTGTCCCGGCACGACGCATCGTCCTCGGCATCGGTAGCGGCCTGCCGAGCCATACGGTCGGCACGGATGTCCTCCCGGTCGGCACAGGCAAAAAGACCGCCTCCGAGGATAACCGACACGGCCAAGCTCAAGACTATTCTCACCATCGCCCGGTGCTGCGCTTCAATGATGGCGCGGTAATGATCGGAAGAACCGGTCGGCGCCGCCTCAGGTCTGCCTTGAGACCGCCAGCGTCGCTGCATAAGTGTGGGACGGCATCAAGTCGGAAAATTCTAGCAGCTCAGACATAAAGGGCCACTCGTGACAGACGCTTCAAGCTTTCTTGCCAGGGCGCTAGGCCTTTTTGCCCTGGCAGGGCTGCCCGCCCTTACGCCCGCAGCGCTCGCCGAAGAGGCGGGCCCGCCAAAGACGGAACAAGCGGCCGAAGCGCCCAAAGATGCGCCCAAGGACGCGAGCGAGGACGCGGCCGAGTCCGCGGAAGTCCTACGCCTGCCCCCGGCGGCGTTCACGTCCCACACCACGCGCCTCAATGGCGCGACGATCGCCTATGGCGCCGAGGCCAGCGCCATTCAGCTTCACGGCGATAAAGGAGAGGTCAGGGCCGAGATCTTCTATGTGGCTTACGCCAAGGATCCCAAGGACAGCGCGCGGCCGATCACCTTCGCCTTCAATGGCGGCCCGGGCGCGGCATCGGCCTACCTTCACCTCGGCACTATCGGCCCCCGGATCGTGGATGCCACCGCGACCGGAGAGTTGATCGGGCCGCCGCCGCGTCTTGTCGACAACGATGCCAGCTGGCTCGACTTCACCGACCTCGTCTTTGTCGATCCCGTCGGCACGGGCTATAGCCGCGCCGTGGGCGATGCGAAGGAAGAGGACTTCTGGGGCGTCGAGAAGGACACGGAATCGCTCGCCGAATTCATCCGGCTTTTTCTCATTGCGCATGGACGCATGTCGTCGCCGGTGTTCCTGGCCGGCGAAAGCTATGGGGCTTTCCGCGCCGCCACCATTACGCGCAAGCTGCAGAAGACCGGGGGCATTTCGCCGAACGGGCTCGTTCTGGTTTCGCCGGCGCTCGAATTCGCGCTTCTCTACGGTGAGGACTACTACCCCATGTCGTGGGCGCTCGCGCTGCCCTCCTACGCAGCCGTCAAGCTCGAGAGCGAAGGCATCGTCACCCGCGAAGACCTGGCCGAAGCGTTGAAGGAAGCCGAACGCTACGCGCTCACGGACTACATCGTGGCGCTCGCTTCGGGCGCCGAGCAAGGCGGCAAGGAAGCCTCCGCCCGCGTCGCGGAGCTCACCGGCTTGCCGCGCGACAAGGTGGAAGAGCGCTTCGCCCGCATCACGTCCTCGTTCTTCATCAAGGAGTTCGACCGCACGGGCGGCAAGCTGCTCAGCCGCTACGACGGCAGCGTCAGCGGTCCCGATCCCCATCCCACGAGCGCCTGGCCCCGCGGCCCCGATCCCGTCCTCGACGCCACCGTACCGTTGTGGACCTCGGCCTTCGTCAGCTATGCGCAAGACGAGCTCGCTTACGAGACGGAGGAAGCCTACAAGCTGCTCAATCGCGACGTGCGCGGCAAGTGGGACTTCGGCACGAGCCCGACCCGGCAAGGCTACGCGGGCGTGCTCGACGACATCCAGCAGGCCAGAGCCTCGAACCGCGCGCTCGAAGTGCTCATCGCCACCGGCTACACCGACCTGATCACGCCCTACATGGTGCCGACCTATCTCGTCAATCAGCTGCCGCCGCTCGACGGCGCCGCGCCCATTACCGTCGAGGACTATGCCGGCGGGCATATGCTCTATCTGCGCCCCGACTCCAGGCGTGCTCTGAAGCAGGACGTCGAGGCCATGTACCGCCGCGCGCTCGGAACGCCGTCGGAGGGCTGAACGCCGGCGCCTACGGCGGCGGTGAAGACCGCCCAGTGTTCGGCTAGACTCGCGATTCTCGAGGGAACGGCAAAAGGGACGGCCGATGCGAATGCGAAGCTTCATTGCCGCCATGCTTGTGCTGCTCGCGCTCGCCGCGCCCGGAGCAGCCGAAGAGGCGGCCGAGACGCAAGAGGCGGCGCAAGAGCCGCAGTGGCGCGAGTTCCATTTCTCCGATCGCGGTTTCGTCGTGTCCTTCCCTGGGATCGCGGAGAAGCCGAAGCCCGCAAGCACGCCTGTCTCCGGGCAGAACCCGCTGCTTCAGCACGACTATCAAGTGACGGTCGGCGCCGACACGGTTCATAGCGTCGTCGTGTTCGAATATCCGGAAGGGCGGGCCCCGAACCCGCCGAAGCCCGACTATTTCGAGAAGGTCGTCACGGCCTACGCCAAGGGTAGCGGTACGCAGGTGCGCAAGAAGGCCTCGAAGACGATCGATGGGCGCGTCGGCTACGAGGCCGTGGCCGAGGACGGCCGCGGCAAGCTCAATCACCTGATCGACATCGTCGCCAATGGCGACCGGATCTATATGCTGATCTCCGCCGGCCCCAGTGGCCATGCCGCAAGCGAGGATGCGGCACGCTTCCGCGACAGCTTCCGCCTGCTCGGCGGACCGCCGCCGCCGGACACGGCAGACGCTTCATCCAGCGACTAGTGCTGCGGGAAGAATACCGCGGTTCCTTGCGCTGAGTTGTATATTATCATTCACCCTGCGAAGTGAAAGCACGAAGATCCGCATCATTTTGGCGCGCGACATGAGCCGCAAGAAGCGAACGATATATGCCCAAGAAGCTTAAGCCGGTTCCGCACTTCAAGAATGAAGCGGAGGAGCGAAAATTCTGGGAAACGCATGACTCCACGGACTACGTGGACTGGAGCAAGGCCGAGCAAGTGCGTTTTCCGAATTGGAAGCTGTCGACGCAGTCGATCTCGCTGCGCCTGCCCCAAAGCCTGCTCTAGCGCATCAAGATTGCGGCCAACAAACGCGACATACCCTACCAGTCCCTGATCAAGGTTTGCTCTCTGAGAAAGTGGATGCGGAATAGCGCGCCCCCTCAAGCCGTCCGCTCGCGCAGCTCGTCGACGAGGCGCTGCACGTCCTCCGACGGCGCCCGCGTGAAAAGGCTCACGACGATGGCGACGAGAAAGCCGATGGGCACCGCGAACAGCCCGGCGAAGACCCCGTTTACGCCCCACCAATTGGCGATCGGACGCACCGTCGTCTCCCACTCCGCCAGCACCTCGACCTTAGCCCGCTCGTCGACCAGGTAATAGTCGTGACGCAGCGCCTCGTAGGCGGCTGCCTGGGCGTCGGTCGCGTTGGAGATGAAGCTCGACGATTCGTAGAACACGAACGGAATCACGTGTGGGCCGATCATGTAGTAGAGGCACACCCCGAGACCCGCGATCATGCCCGCGAGCGCCGCATCGCCGGTCGCGCGCTTCCACCATATCCCGAGCACCAGCGCCGGCAGGAAGGCGCTCGCCGCGAGCGAGAGGGCCGCGGCCGTCGCGGTCAACGTCTCTTGCGGCGCGCCCAAGGCCATGAGAGCGGCCAGCCCGGCAACGAGGATCACCGCGAACCGCGCTACGAGCAGTTGCCGCCGCACGGGCGCCTCCGGCTGGATGCTCTTGTAGTAGACGTCATAGGCGAGCGCGTTGCCGATGGAGAGCGCGAGCGCCGCCCCCGTTGCGAGGAGTCCGGCGACGGCGCCCACCACGAGAACCGCCTCGGCGATCATGGCGAGCGTGCTCCCCGCCTCGGACCGTGCGGCCTCGTAGAGAGCGACCGAAGCGGGCGCGGCAAGGCACAGCACGACGGCGAATGGCAGTGCCGCCAGGAACGAAGCCCGCGCGTCCTCCGTCGTCGGAGCCGTGAAGCTCCGCATCAGCAGATAAGGCAGTGACGCGATCCCGACCGCGACACAAAAGATCAGAGCAAGACGGTTGGCGGCGCCACTATGCGCGAACGCCTGAAGCTCGATTTCCGGGACGACCTCGTCGAGAAGGAGAATCTCCGCGCCGAATATGGAGCCGCTCTGCCACAGCACGACCACCATCCCGGTCAGCGCGGCGATTAGCAGGACGGCGTAATAAGCGATCTGGGACAGGCTCAACGAGCGCATGCCGCCGATCAGCGTGGCGACAAGGATCAGCGCCACGCCTGCGCCGGCGCCAATCTCGACCGGCAAGGAAAACACGCCGGCGCCAATCAGCCCAAAGGCGAGAAGAACCACGGCGAGCGCCGGAAACGAGCAAAGGATCGCGGCAAGCACAGCCAAGGGACGCACCTTGTCGCCCCCGAACCGCTCGGCGAAGAAGTCGGGCAGCGTGTAGCCGCCAAACCCCCGCAGATACGGCGCCAGCAGAAAACCGCTCAGGATCAACCCCAAGCCGCAGCCGATGGCGAGCGCGGCGCTGCCTTCCCAGAGGGGCCCGAGGCCGCCCGCCAGGCCGATGAACACCGGAACGGCCAAGAGCGAAGCTGCGATCGCCATGCCGTTAAGTGCCGCGGGCACCAGCCGGCCCGCGACGTAGAAATCGGAGATCGGCCGCACGACCCGCACGACGCCTGCCCTGACGAAGACCAGGCACGCCATGAGCAGCGCAAGTTGGGTGCTTAACGTTTGCGGCCTCCTTTCTTGCGGGGCTTCGGCACGATATCGCACAGAAGCTGACCAAGCTTGGCGAACTCGGCCTTGCGCGGCGACGTTCTGCGCCAGGCGAGCCCTATCTCCCGCTTGGGTTCCGGCGTTTCGAACCGCAACAAGCGGATGTCGCCGCCGCGATGAATCTCGCTCGAGATCGCCATCTCCGGAAGAAGCGTTATGCCGTAGCCGTTCGCCACCATCTGCACGATCGTGGCCAGACTCGATGCCCCAAAGCTCTCGCGCGCCTCGCGGGTCATCATGTGGCAATAGGACAGAGCCTGATCGCGCAAGCAATGCCCTTCCTCTAGGAGCAACAGCCGCTCGTCGGCCAGCATGTCCGGCGTGGCGCCGCGCACCCGCCTGTTCTGGGGCGTCGCCTTGGTCGCCAGGATGAAGGCGTCGTCGAACAAATGATGCGTCTCCACCTCGGGCTCGTCGATGGGCAAGGCGACGAGAATAACGTCGAGATCGCCGCTTACAAGCTCGCGCACGAGAGTCTCCGTCACCGTCTCGCGCAACTGCAAGGAGAGTGCCGGGAAGCGCCGCTGCAATTCCGGCAGAGCCGCAGGCAGAAGATACGGCGCGATCGAGGGGATGGCGCCAAGCTTGAGGACGCCCGACAAGACGCCCTCTTGTCCCCTGGCGTAGTCGACCAGATCGCGGACCGACGCAAGGATCGTCCGCGCCCGACGCGCCACTTCCTCGCCCTTCTCGGTAAGTTCCACGCCGGACTTGCGGCGCTCGACCAGGCTGAGCTTGAGCTCGTCCTCGAGCT
>CAYUTT010000111.1:0-6441 GCA_964447575.1 uncultured Methyloceanibacter sp. | reverse complement strand
TCGCGCAACGTACCGGGCAGGAGCCCGCACGCGAGCGCTGGCGTGAACAGCCGCCCATCCTGCTCCAGGAATAGCGTGGTACGCGTACCCTCGGTCAGCTCGCCACGCGTGTTCAAGAAAACCACCTCGTCGCAGCCGGTCAGCGCCTTCTGCCGTTCCATCTCGCGGTCGTAGAACTGCCGGCGCGTGGTCTTGTGGTAGAACAGCGGATCTTTCTCGTCGACGCGCCGATCGGAGATCACGAAGCGCCAGACCGTGTCCTTCGTGGGCAGCGTTATCTCGGTCCAGGTCACCGTAATCGTGCCGTCCTCGGCGAGCAGCATGCGCACGAGCGCCACGGGGACCGCGATCTGCGATGCCTCGGTGTGAAGCGCGGCAAGCACGCCTTCGCGCGAGAAGGGATAGCCGAAATGGTGGGCGGAAGCCTGGAGCCGGGCGAGGTGCCGCTCCAGCAGATGGAAGCCCCTCCTCTGTTCGTAGCGCAGGGTCTCGATCAGCTCGAAGGGGGCGTCCACCTTGGTGAGGAACTGCGCCTTGAGCAGGCACTCGTCGTATTCCGACTCCTCCTTGGAGTCGGCCACGACGCCACCGCCAATGCCCATCTCGCCGCCATGCGTGTCGAGCACCACGGTGCGGATGGCCACGTTGAACTGGCAGTCGCCCCATGGGGCGACGTGGCCGATGGCGCCGGTATAGACGCCGCGCGCGCCACCCTCGAGCTCGCGGATGATCTCCATGGCCCGGACCTTGGGGGCGCCGGTTACCGAGCCGCAGGGGAACAGCGCCCGCAACATGTCCGCAAGCCCCATGTCGGAGCGAAGCTCGGCGGTGATGCCCGAGGTCATCTGGTGCACGGAGCGGTAAGTTTCCACGGTGAAGAGGTCGGTGACCTCGACGGAGCCGATGCGCGAGACCCGGGCGAGATCGTTGCGCAGCAGATCCACGATCATCAAATTCTCCGCGCGCTGCTTCTCGTCCATGGCGAGCCAGGTCTTGAGGCGCGCGTCCTCGCGCGGTGTCCGGCCCCGCGGTGCCGTCCCCTTCATGGGCCGCGTCGACATATGCTGGCCCTCGCGGCGAAAGAAGAGTTCCGGCGACAGCGACAGCACATGGAGCTCGGGCGCCCCGATCAGAGCGCCGTAGGCCACGCGCTGCTTGCGCCGCAGCGCCGCGTAGAGCGCGATGGGATCGCCTTCGAAATCGAAGAAGAACTTCTGGGTGAGATTGATCTGATAGACGTCGCCCGCGGCGATGTAATCCTTCACCGCATTGAAGGCGGAGGCGTATTGCTCGCGCGTCCAGGACAGGCGCAGATTCGAAACCTTGGCGCGGCCAGCACCGCCTTGAGCATCGAGCCAGGCGCGCGTCTGCGCATCGTCGAGGGGCTGCGGCGCCTCGAACAAGCCGATCCAGAACAGCGGTCCCCGCCGGCTCTCGGGCAGCAGGTCCTGCAGTTTCGGCTCCAGGCAATAGCCGAGCTCGTAGGCGAAATAGCCGGCGGCGTGGAGACCGCGCGCCAGACCGTCCGACACCTTGTCGAGTGCCGCCTCGACCTCGCCCGGCTCGCGCGCCTCAACGACCTCGACCGGCGCGGCGAAGAGCAGGCTGCGCCCGCCTTGCGTCAGGCTGTCGTCGAGAAGCACGTAAGGCAGATCGGTCATGGAAAGGCGCGCCCAGCTCGCGCGGTCAAAGTCCGAGCATAAAGAATATGGGCCTTGCTTGCGTCAACATCGAGGTCCGGCCCCGCCCCGTCCTTGCCCCTCAAGCGAGGATCAGCATCTCGCCCTTGCCGAGCACGGCCATGTCGCCCATGAGGCGGCGGGCACGTGCGCCGAGATTGATGCGGACGCCCTGCTCGCGGAGCCATTTCTCCAGGATGCGCAAATAATCGAACTCCATGACGCCGCAATCGCTGAAGGTCGGCAGGATGTCCCTGGGTTTCTCCACGAAGATGAGACTGCCGCGGCGGCAGCCGTAGCCCGCATAGCGGCCGGCGCCGCGTTTCAAGAGCAGCGTCCCGGCGATCATCCGGCCGCCTGCATAATCGCCCGCCTTGCCGCCGACCACGACAAGGCCGCGGCGCATGCGCTCGCCGAGAAGGCCGCCCGCATTGCCACCGATCGAGATGAAGCCGCCCTTCATGCCCATGGTGTCGCCAAAAGCCACGCCCGCACACTGGTCGCCGGCGTCGCGGCGAACGGCGATCATACCCCCCGACATGCTGGCGCCGGCAAGCACCCCTGTGCTGCCCTTGACCTCGATCTTGCCCGATTTCATCTGGGCGCCGAGAAATGCGCCGGCGTCGCCCTCGACCACGATCTCGCCGCCCGCAAGCCCTGCCCCAATCTTGTCGCAGCGGCCGTCCGTGCCAGAGAAATGGAGACGCTCCGGGTCCTTGCCTTTCACCTTGAAGGCGTCGCCCACGGTAAGTTTTGCCCGCGTGGTGTTGATCGGAAGCGCCTCGATCTCCTTGCGGGCGAGCTCGGCCAGGCGCGACGGCACCAGCGGCGACAGATCGAGCCGCTGATCCGGCGTGTGCTTGAGCTCGAAGTGAAGCGCGCTCACCCGACGATCTCCTTGAGGTGGAAGTGGTGGGGGCCGAGATTGCCGCCGTAATTGCCGGCGGTGATATGGGTCACACCCTCGCGCGCACCGCCCCGGGCGATGGCGTGGATGCCGGCATGCATGGCCTTGGCAATGGCGTCGGCCGAAAGGCCGTCGATGACGATCTCGAGCACGGCCTCGATGCTCAGCGGCAGGTCGGACTTCACCGCGCCCTTCAGGCTCGGGCAGTAGGCGTCGTTGGTGGAGGCGATCTGGCCCTTGTATTTCGAGCCGACCTTGGAGCCCGAGCGCACGATGCCGCCCGGGAAGGGCGTGATCACGTCGGGCACGTCGGCGATGGCGTTGACGGCGCGGGTGCAGGCCGCGAGCACGCTCGCATGGGACTTGCCGAGCACGAGCAGATTGCCGCCGCCCACCGCCTTCTTGGTCAAGCCGGTCTTGTCCTCGCAGACGAATTCGCCGCCCATCACGGGGATGCGCCAATAGCGCCGGCCGCCGACCACCTTGGACATCTGCCAGCCGTCGCCGAAGAAGCGGAGCGAAGCGCCGAGCTTCAGCTTCTTCTCGCCTTCGAGGCCAGCGTAGCAGGCGGAGCCCGGGCTCGTCAGCACGCATTGACCGACGCGGTTCCTGAGCTGCGTCTGCAGCTTGTCGGTATTCATGGTGAAGAGGAGCACGGCGACGCCGGGGCGCCCGTCTGGCGTCTCCTTCTTGGAGAGCGTGCGCTCGATGCCGGCTTCCGCGCCGCAGGCGATCACCGAGGTGGCGAAGCCCGTCATGGTGCGCGCCGAAATCAGCGCCCATTCCAAGGTCGGCGCGGTGATGATGACCCGCGTGCCGACCATGGGGAAGGCCTCGGCGAACGTCTCGATAATGGTGATGCCTTTGACTTTCAGCTCTGCCATGTCAGCTCGCACAAGGGATTGCCGCGAAGCGGCCGGGACGGTTGGCGACGGCCTCGGTGACGCCGAACCAGGACGGGTCGACGCCATAATAGCGGTCGTAGAAGGATTTCACGCGTTTCTCGATCTGCGGGTCGAAGCCCGGCTCCACATGGTAGCAGCGGCCCCACGTGACGCGCACCACATGCCCCTTGCGCACCACGAGGTTGCCCGATTTGAACACGAGATCGGCAGCGGAGAACATCTTCGTCTTGTTCTTCTGCTCGGTATAGACGGCAACATCGGCGATCGCGCCCGGGCCTAGATGGCCGCGGTCGGTCAGCCCCAAGAGCTTCGCCGGCGCGGCGCGGGTGATGACGGCGAGCTCGGACAGGGTCAGCTCGCGGGCGATCCCCGCCAGGTTGGACACTTCGCGGATCTGTTGTGGCAGGCTGTCAAGCCAGCGGGCGCGTTCGTCCTTGTCCATCAGCAGGTGGAAAATCTCCGGATAACGCACGAACAGCGCGCCGTTCGGATGGTCGGTCGAGAACAGCACCCGCCAGGGGTCCTCGGCCATCAGGAAGATCTCAAGCCCGATCGCCCATTGCAAAGCGTTGACGAAGCTCTTGGCCTTATAGTTGTACGGCACGACGCCCGTGCCGTTACCGTCGCCCTGGCTGATAACCCATTTCTTCGGGCTTGCGGCTTTGCGCCCGTCGAACTGGCGCAGGATATCGCCGGAAATGGTGACGGTCTGGCCAAACATCACCTGGCCCACGTCGACCGTGGCGTTCTTGTGCTTGTTGACCGCCTCCATGAGGCGCGGCGCCCCGGACGAGAAGCCCTTCTCCCCTTCCTTGCCGTAGCCGTAGAACTGAATATGGGCGAAGTGGATGGGGCGGCCTTGCGTCGCTTCGATGGTGGCGACCGCGGTCTCCACGTTGCCGGCAATCCCGAGATTGTTGCAGTGGACATGCGGCGGGTGGGGTACGCCGAGATCGTCCACCGCCTCCTGCATCGCCTCCACGATGGCGCGCGAGGTGACGCCATAATCCGGCACCTCGTCGTCGAGACCGAAGGTGCGGGCGTTGAACTTGAACGCCTCGGAGCCGCCGGCATTGATCACCTTCAGTCCAAGCGCCTTGGCGTGGGTCAGCGTCCAGGCGACGTAGTCTTTCAGCTCGCCGTTCTTCGCTTTACCGCCACGCAGGAGCCCGAGGGAATAGTCGTCATTGCCGAGGATCACCAGCCCGGCCACGTCGATGATGGGGATCGCGGCAAGCTCGGCCTGCGCCTCGACGGCGTGGGTCGGGATCATCGCCGGTTCGATCACCGTGGTGTAGCCCATCTCCGCATAACGGATGCCGGTGGCGTAGGAGCCCCAGGCAGCTGGCGACGGCAGGATCGGCTGCCCGCCTTCGGCCGCGAGACGCGGCAGCTCCGGCATCAGCTGGCGGCCGAGCGTCACGTTGGTGCCGGCGATATGGGAGTGCACGTCGACGGCACCGGCCATGACGATCTTGCCGCTGACGTCGTGGACCTCGTTGGGCTCGCGGCCTTCCGGCTTTGCGACGATGCGGCCGTCCTCGATATAGAGATCGCCCACCTCATCGCGGTTGTGCACAGGATCGACGATGCGGCCGCCCTTGAGCTGAATGAGCATCAGGCGGCCCTCTTCGCATCGATCAGCGCCGCGATGCGGTTGAGGACGTCCGCGGCCGCCGGCTTGTTGCTGTTCGCCTTGGCCGCTTTCACCATGCCGATGCCGGCGATCGATGGCAGATACAGCGCCGCGTCGTGATCCTCGGCGGCGGCGCCAACCTCGATGACCACATCATCGCGGCCCGCTTTGACGGCGTTCGACGTGAGCACGACCGCCGGCACGCCTTTCGGCCGCTCGGCGCTATCGCCCGCGAGCGCGTCGATCCACACCAGCGCATCGGTCTCGCCGCTTTGCACGAGACGGCGGGTCTCGTAGGCCCAGATGTCGTTCTCAGGGATCTCGCGCGCGAAACTCGTGCGCAACGGAAGCCCGCAGGTCCAGGTCGCGCAGAGATTGACACCCTCGCCATTGCCGGGCGCCGCAAGTGGGTGCACCGCTGCGCGCGTGGTCTTAACGAGGTGGCGCACGATCTCCAGCACGGTGTGGAGCATGGGCTGTTCAAGCTCGGCCGGGTCGTAGACGAACACGGCGAAGGCAGAGCTGCGCAGGCGCGCCCCCACCTTGTCGATCTGCGCCCGGAGCGCCTTGTCGCGCAGCGCGAAACGGCCTTCACGTGCTGCTGCGGCAAGGAGCGCCACGAGGTCTGGCAGCGAAGACCTGCCGCCGATCGCAGTCACGCGCAGGCTCTTGGGCACTTTCACGTTTCCGCAGCCAAGGAGGATCACCTCGCGCTTGTTCTTGCCGGGACGCGGCAGGCCCGGCTCGCCTGGAAAAAACTTCGCCAAGAGCTCGGGGTCGCGGGCCAGCGGGGCCTTGCCGATCACCACGATCGTGTCGGCGCGATTGCGCACCTCGCCGAAGCTCGCCGGCGCCACACCGGTCTCGCGCATGACGCGCGATGCGCGCGCGATTCCCTCGCTGGCCGCATGGTCGACGACACCGCCGAGCTTCTCAGCAAGCGCAAGCGCCGCGGCCGCACCCTTGATGTCCGTATAAAGACCGCCGAAAAGGGGGAATCGCGCATGGCCAAGCAGTTCTGCGGCACGTTCGAACGCGCTATCCACCTCGGCCTCCTCCCCTTCGTCTTTCCCTCGGGGCGCACAAATAAACAGGTGCCTCCTGAGGCGCAAGCGCGGCAATGCGCCCCGCTGGCTCTGCCCGGCACTGCCGCCGCGCGGCGCGCGGCAGCACGCACGTTTGGAAGTGCCGGACGATGTGCGTGAAGCGGGGAACGCCCTCAGACACTAATCCTTGGGCTTGTCGTACTTGATATAGGAGAAGCGCATGTCTTCGGCGGGCGTGCCTTCGAGCGCGCCGCCTTCCTTGCCCGGC
>CAYUTT010000110.1:0-6446 GCA_964447575.1 uncultured Methyloceanibacter sp. | reverse complement strand
GAGCTCGGCGATGCCGGTCTCGAGCCTGGACGCGTCGGGTGTCTGCGCGCTCAGGGTCTCGAAGCTCGCGAGCCGTCCCTTACCGCCCTTGATGGCGACGAGGGCGGGGGAGCTCGTCGCGGGCGCGGCTTCCTCGATGATCGAGTTCCACTCGCCGCAGGCGGGGCATTTGCCGGACCAACGCGCACTGACCGCGCCGCAAGCCTGGCAGACATAGGCTTTGGAAGCTTTGGCCATAGACCCTACCCGCCAAGATAGCGCCGGGCCGCGCGCATGCCGAGGCTCGTCAGCACCTCGTAGTCGATGGTGCGCGCATGGACGGCGAGATCGTGCGCGCTGACATTGGGTCCCAACAGCTCGACCCATTGGCCGCGCCGGGACAAAGTCTCGGGCACGTCGGTCACGTCCACGGTGATCAGGTCCATGGAGACACGGCCGAGGATGGGCGCAGGATGGGTGCCCAGATAGACGGTGAGCCCGTCCTCGCCGTCGGCGGCGGACAGCGCCCGAAACAGCCCATCCGCATAGCCCACGGCGACCACGGCGATGCGCGAGGGGCGTTTCAGCGTACGGGTCGCGCCATAGCCCACCGTCTCGCCGGGGTCCGCCTCGCGGACCTGAAGGATGCGGCCCCTGAGGTGAACCACGGTGCGGAACGGGTTCGGCCCCCGGCGCTGGGGGTGGCCGCCATAGAGCGCGATGCCCGGGCGCACGAGGTCGTAGACGAAGCCGGGGCCGAGCAGGATGCCAGCGGAATTGGCGAGACTCGCCGAGGCCGCTGGCAGCCGCGCGCGCAAGCGGTCGAACACGCGCTGTTGCGCCTCGTTCTTGGCGTGGCTCGGATCGTCGGCGCAGGCGAGGTGGCTCACCACTAAGGAAAGCGACAAGGCCGGCCAGAGCTCTTGCGCGCCGGCCACTTCATCGACCTCCGCAGGCGAAAGTCCGAGCCGGTTCATGCCGCTGTCGATATGGACCGCGCAGGGAAGCGCCTCGCCGGCACGCGCGCAGTAGCGTGCCCACTCCGAAATCTCATCCGCGCTGTTGAGCACAGGGCGCAAGCCGAGCCGGTGGAACGTCTCCGCCGTGCCAGGCAAGAGCCCGCCGAAGACGTAGATGACCGCGTCGGGCAGGAGGGCACGCAAAGCTTCCGACTCGGCGAGGGTGGCGACGAAGAATGTCTTGCATCCCGCGCGCCAAAGCGCAGGCGCAGCCTGCGCCATGCCGAGGCCATAAGCGTCGGCCTTGACCACGGCGGCGCACTCGGCAGGCCCGGCAAGCGCGCGCAGCTGGCAGTAATTGTCGGCAAGCGCGTCGAGGTCGATGGTGAGGACCGCCGTCTCCTCGGCATCGCTCTCCGAATCGTTGCGGGCGGGGTCGCGCTGACGCGCGTCGCTCACTCCATGCGCTCCGGCAGTCGCTCCGACGCGGCGAGGTTGGAGAACCGCGTGAACTCCGGCGTGAACTGCAGCGTCACCGTGCCGGTCGGGCCGTGCCGCTGCTTGCCGATGATCACGTCGGCCTTGCCGGTGACCATGTTCATCGCTTCCTGCCACTGCCTGTGCTCTTCCGTGTTCTCGCGGGGTTGGCTGCGCTCCAGATAATATTCCTCGCGGAACACGAACAACACCACGTCGGCATCCTGCTCGATCGAGCCGGATTCGCGCAAATCCGCCAATTGCGGCCGCTTGTCCTCCCGCTGCTCCACTTGGCGGGAGAGCTGGGAGAGGGCCATAATGGGCACGTGCAGCTCTTTGGCTAGGGCCTTGAGGCCCGTGGTAATCTCCGAGACCTCCTGCACGCGGCCCTCATGCGCGCGCCTGGAAGAGCCCGACAGGAGCTGCAGATAATCGACCACGACGAAGCCGAGCCCGCGCTGGCGCTTCAAGCGCCGGGCGCGCGCGGCAAGCTGGGCCACGGTGATGCCGCCGGTCTGGTCGATGAAGAGCGGGAGGTTCTGAAGTTCCTGGGAGACCTCGACGATGCGGTCGAACTCGTCGGAGTCGATGCGGCCGCGGCGGATGCGTTCGGAGGGGATGTAGGACTGCTCGGCGATAATGCGCGTGGCGAGCTGCTCCGCCGACATTTCGAGGGAGAAGAACCCTACCACCGCGCCGTCGAGCGGGGTGTCGCCATCCGGGTTCGCCGTGTAGGCCTTGGCGACGTGGTAGGCGATGTTGGTGGCGAGCGCCGTTTTTCCCATGGAGGGGCGTCCGGCGATGATGATGAGGTCCGACGGTTGCAGGCCGCCCATGCGCTGATCGAGGTCGGCGAAGCCCGTGGCGAGCCCCGAGAGACCGCCGTCGCGCCGATAGGCATTGGCGGCCATATCGATGGCGTCGGTCAGCGCCGAGGAGAAGGGCTCGAAGCCCGACCCGTATTTTCCCGTCTCGGCGAGCTCGTAGAGCTGCTGCTCGGCCTCTTCGATCTGGGTGGCGGGGGGCGCGTCGATGGGCGAATCGTAAGCCGTATTGACCATCGTCTCGCCGATTTCGATGAGCTGGCGGCGGACTGCGAGGTCGTAGACCGTGCGGCCGTAGTCCTCGGCGTTGATGATGGTCGTGGCGTTGGCAGCGAGTCGCCCGAGATATTGGGGAACGGAGAGCTCGCCCACGGGCTCGTCGTTCTGGAAGAACGTTTTCAACGTGATGGGTGTGGCACGTTTGCCGCCCATGATGAGCTTGGAAGCCGTCTCGTAGATCCGGCCATTGAGCGGATCGAAGAAATGGCCAGGCTTCAGGAAGCTCGATACCCGGTCCACGGCCTCGTTGTTGACGAGGATTGCACCGAGAAGGGCCTGTTCGGCCTCGAGATTGTGGGGCGCGTCCCGGAAGACAGGCGTTTCCGGCGGGGCGGGGCGAAGTGTAAGGGCGGTGCTCATCGCCTGGAGACTAGGTGATTCGGAGCTACTAAGAAGCGGCGAACAACGCGTGTGTCAGTTTCATTACCGCTGTGCACAGCTGCGGCGCACCAAGCTGGGATCGTCAGGCGCCTAGCGGCTCGTCCGGCTCCGGCGTGAGGGCGCCTGAAGGGCGTCCCGCGCCCGGAGCTCACGCTCGCCGTCATACATATAATCGCGCGTGAGCGGCAGAACCTGCTGGTCTTTGGTCAATTGAAGCTGGAATACCATGAGATTCTGATAGCGGAATGCCGTCTCGGACCCCGCCAGATACATTTCCCACATGCGGCAGAAGGGCTCGCCGAACTTCTCCGCCGCCGTGTGCCAGGCGCTGCGGAAGCGCTGGCGCCAATGGCGCAAGGTCATGGCATAGTGCAACCGCAAGATCTCGATGTCGGTGGCCAGAAGACCCTCGCGCTCCACGGCGGGAAGGACTTCGCTCAGGGCTGGGATATAGCCGCCGGGGAAGATGTATTTGGCGATAAAGGGATTGGTCGCGGACGGACCGTCGAAGCGGCCGATGGAATGAATCACGGCGACGCCGTCATCGGCGAGCAGTCGGCTCACCTGCTGGAAGAAGCTTCGATAATGGGCGCTGCCCACATGCTCGAACATGCCTACCGAGACGATGCGGTCGAAGCGGCCTTGGAGATTGCGGTAGTCGCAGAGTTCGAAATTGACGGCCTTGGAAAGGCCCTCCGCGTTCGCGCGCTCACGCGCGAGACCGAGCTGCTCCTCGCTCAAGGTGATGCCGGTGACGTCCACATGGGCGGTCTTGGCCAGGTAGAGAGCAAGCCCGCCCCAGCCCGAGCCGATATCGAGGACGCGCATGCCGTCTGAAAGGTTGAGCTTGGCCGCGAGATGACGCTTCTTGGCCTCTTGCGCGGCCTCGAGGGACATGCTCTCGGTTTCGAAATACGCACAGGAATATTGGCGGTCGGGATCGAGGAAGAGCTCGTAGAGCGAGCCGTCGAGGTCGTAGTGATGGGCCACGTTGCGCTTGGCACGGCCGACCGGATTGTAGTGCTGAAACCGCCGCGTGATATAGAGCAGGAGGTCGAGTGCGCGCAACCAGCGTGGCCATTGTTGCCGGGAAACGTTGCTGAGGAGAAGCTCGAGGAAATCGTAGATCGTGCCCTGCTCGAAAACGAGCCGTCCATCCATGTAGGCCTCACCAATGGCAAGGGGGGCGTTCAGCGCAAGTTGCCACTCGGTGCGCTTATCGGCAATGCGGGCAACGACTGGATTGCCCCCGTGGTCGCCAAATCCGTAGGCGCGCCCATCGGAGTCGACCAGTCTCAGATGACCGGTCGTAACGGTCCGCTCAAGGATGTGTTGGAGCGGACGAAACATCTTATGGCGCAGGCCGAGTCATGGCCTAGGGCTCCATCGATTCGCCGAAGCTGAACCGAGGGTATTCTAAGAACTGGAGGCAGGTGAGACAATAACCTGCCTCCGCGGTTCCTTAAGACTTTGTCTCGGCTAGGAGTCATCGTTGATTGTCGTCTCTCCTTCGGCTTCCCCTTCTTCTTCGGCGGGGGCCGCGCCTTCCTCGAACAGGTTCTCGGCGGCGCGGCGCGCGGCCTCGGCCTCCTCTTCTTCCTCGGTGAGAGCACGCGTCACATCCTCGCCCCGGGCTTGGCGCGTGGCCTCGTCCTCGGAGCGGGCCACATTGACCGCCACGTGCGGCACGACTTCGCCGTGGAGCGAGATGCGGATGTCGTGGACGCCCAGCGTCTTGATCGGCCGGTCGAGCAACACCTGCGGCCGCTCGATGGAGAAGCCGCCCTCGGTGATCGCCGTGGCGATGTCGCGGGTCGAGACGGAGCCGTAGAGCTGCCCGTTGTCGCCCGCCTGGCGGATGATGATGAAACTCGCGCCGTCGAGCTTCGTGGCCACGGCTTCCGCCTCGCCCTTGAGCTCCAGATCGCGCGCCTCGAGTTGAGCCCGCTCGGTTTCGAAGCGCTTGCGATTGGTTTCGGTGGCGCGGAGCGCCTTGCCTTGGGGCAGGAGAAAGTTGCGGGCGTAACCATCCTTGACGGTGACAATGTCGCCCATTTGTCCGAGGCGCCCGATGCGCTCAAGCAAAATGACTTCCATGTCTCAGCACTCCTATCGTTATCAGTCGTTCTCTTGGTCTCTAGGGGGCGGCTTCGCGCTCCGGCTGCTGCGTGCGCGTAAACCGAATAGGGGTTCACCCAGGCCGAGGATGGCGACAACGATCGCGACCCAGCCGAGGAACAGAATTCCGAGATAGACCACCGCCAGGAGAAGCGGGCGGAGCGGCGCGCCGCGGCTATAGACGTGGATCACGGCCAAGCCTTGCAGCACATAGGCGAACAGCATCGCGGCCGTAAGGCCTGTGGCGAGCAGGCCGAGCAATCCGGGCAGGAAGGACGCAAGCAACGCGATGGCGAAGACCGCCACGAACACGTTGGGTACTTCGAGACCGTGCAGATCGGGCCAGGGTCGCAGCGCCTTGCCGGACGATTCGACGATCAGGCCGGCGAGCCAGAGATTGACGAGCACGACGGTGAGCCAGGTGATGGCAAACGCGGCAGGCAGCACCTTGGCGAAAACCAGCTTGAGACTCTCGATCGTCTCCGGGGTGAAGACCGAGCCGTCCGGATCAAGGGCTCGGATGGCTTCCGGCGACAGCATCTTGTCGATGGACTCGCGATAGGACTCCGCATCCGGGCCGAGAAGGATGACGAGCAGTCCGGACAAAAGGCCCGCCATCACGCCCGCCCAGCCCACCAGCCGGCCCGGGGGATACCATTCGAGGCTGGAAGCTTCCTTGCCCTCGGGGGCGGCCACCGTGCGCGACAGGAGAAGGAGATGGACGAGGACGGCGATGGGACCCGCGATGGTCACCGCAAAGAAGAAGGAAGCGGCGGGCCCAAGAGCGACGGCCATGACCACGATTGCGGTGATCGCGGCGAGGAGCACGGTGGGCCGGCCCCAGCCGAGCCCGGCGAGACAGAGCGGAAGGGGCGAGAGGAAGAGGAGGATGCCGGCAAGGGCGGCCGCGGTCGCGGCCGACGCGAACAGAGCCGCCGAGACCAATCCTGCGCCTGCGCCAATGAGATAATGTACCGGCATCGATTTCGCTGTCCCGCCTCCTTCAAGAGGGGTTAGGGGAGGGCGCAAGGCCCTGTCCCAACTTTCAATTCACCCAGATCGCCATGCTCGGCTCGAGCCCGGCACTAGAGCGTGGTTCCCTACTGAATGAGGTAGGGCAAGAGGCCGAGGAACCGCGCGCGCTTGATGGCGCGGGCGAGCTCCCGTTGCTTTTTGGCGGATACCGCCGTGATCCGGCTCGGCACCATCTTGCCGCGCTCGGACACATATCGCTGCAACAGCTTCACGTCCTTGTAGTCGATCTTCGGCGCCTTATCGCCGGAGAACGGGCAGGTCTTGCGGCGGCGATAGAAGGGGCGGCGCGCCTGAGTCTGGGTCATGCTCATTCGCTGCTCTCCTCGCCAGCAGTGCTGCCGTTGTCGTCGCGCTCGGCATGCGCCTCGCGCGGGCTATGATCGCGGTCGCGGTC
>CAYUTT010000109.1:3381-6465 GCA_964447575.1 uncultured Methyloceanibacter sp. | reverse complement strand
GCCGGTTGGTCTTGTTGATGACGTAGAGCCGGCCGCGGCGGCGCACCACGCGGTTATTGCGATGGCGGTTGCGCAAGGCCCGCAGAGAATTCTTGATCTTCATGACAAGCCATCCATCGGCTGAAAACGATACCGGGCGGCCCTTGGTCAAAGGCCGCCCTCGAAGTTGGCCGGACCATAAGAAGGCCGGCTGTCTCTGTCAACCTAGGGGCCGCTGGCGGAAAACGCCCCGGCGCATCTGGTTGGCAGGCGCCGGGGCGGGAATTCGCCAAGCGTTTAGGCCGAGCTAGTCTTCCTTGACCTTCTTGGTGATCTTGAAGTCCTTGTCGAGATACACGTCATACTGGCCATCCTCGCAGATGACGTCGTCGGCCTCGTAACCGCTGCCTTCGATCTCGATATTGGTGTCTTCGACGGTGCAACCCATCCCCATTCCTCGGATGGCTTCCTGCACACCTTCGATCTGCTGCTCGGTCAGCGCCTGGTCCACCGCATAGGCTGACGCTGCCGTCAGGTAACGGCCACCGCGGTTGACAGTTCCTTACCCGTGGCATAACTTAACCTAATGGTTAAGTATCAGGACGCCGTTCTCGACCGCACCTTCGCCGCCCTCGCCGATCCGACGCGGCGCGCGCTCCTGGCGCGCCTCGAGACGGACAAGGCGCTCTCCGTAAGCGACCTCGCCGAGCCCTTCGCCATGTCGCTTCCGGCCATTCTGAAGCACCTCAAGGTGCTGTCGGACGCAGGCCTCGTCACCCGCACCAAGACCGGCCGCACCGTGACCTGCCGGTTGACCGCCGAGCCCATGGAGCAAGCCATGGTCTGGCTCAATCACTATCAGCGTTTCTGGACCGAGCGGCTCGATCGCCTGGCCGCTTTCGTGGAGGAAGACCCATGCCCGCCCAAGCCGCCCTCGCAGCCAAGCCAAGCCTCACCCTCAAACGTCATCTCAATGCCAAGCCGGAAGCGGTCTACGCCGCCTGGACCGACCCCAAAAAAATCGTGACCTGGTTCGGGCCCGATTCCGGTCCGGTGACGCATGCGGAGACGGATCTCCGCGTCGGCGGCCGCTACGCCGTCACCTTCCACACCGAGGATGGCGAGGAGCATCACGTGAGCGGCACCTACCATGAGGTGGTGCCCAACGAGAAGCTCGCCTTCACCTGGGCCTGGCGCACCATGCCGGAACGGGAATCGTTCGTGACGGTTCTCATCAAACCCGATGGCGACGGCTCGCTCCTCACCCTGATTCACGAGCAGTTCTTCGACGAGCCCGCCCGCGACCGCCACCGCGAGGGCTGGACCGGCTGCCTCGACAAACTGGAACGCTTTATCGCCGCGTAAAGGAACTTCAAATGGCACAAGCCACAGCACGTCAAAGCGACGACCGGGAAGCCACTCAGCGCGCCTGGTCACACGGCACCTTCTACTGGAACGAGTTGCTGACCCGCGATCCTGAGCGGGGAAAGAAGTTCTACGGGGCCACCCTCGGCTGGACCTTCGAGCCCTTCCCCATGGCAGACGGCGGCACCTATTGGATCGCCAACGCAGGGGACCAGATGGCCGGCGGCATCTTCGTGATGACTGACCCCGAATTCACTGGCGTGCCTGAGGGTTGGATGAGTTACATCGCCGTCGATGACATCGATGCCCGCGTCGGGAAGGCGATCGATGCAGGCGCCAGACTCATGCGCCCCCTGTTCGACGTTCCAGGCGTCGGCCGCATCGCCATCCTCACGGAGCCTGGTGGCGCCGGCATCGGTTGGATGACCCCCGCCCCCGCAGCCGCGTAAACAGGAGTTCGCCCAATGCTTCCCTCCCGCAACACCAGCGTCCTTCCCAAGGTCGTCTCCCAGGCTGAGTGGCAGACCGCCCGCGACAAGCTCCTCGTCAAGGAAAAAGAGCTCACCAAGGCGCATGACGCCTTGGCCGCCGAGCGCCGACGTCTGCCGATGGTACTGATCGACAAGCCGTACAGCTTCGATGGTCCGAATGGAAAGGTGACGCTGCTCGACCTGTTCGAAGGCCGCAAGCAGCTCCTGCTCTATCACTTCATGTTCGGACCGAGTAGCGACGTAGGATGCGACGGTTGCTCGATGGTCGCCGATCACCTCCCTCATCTCGCGCATCTGCATGCCCGTGACGTGTCGGTGGTGTTTGTCTCGCGCGCACCGCTTGCGAAGCTCGGGGCCTACAAGCGGCGCATGGGATGGACCTTCCCTTGGTTCTCTTCCTTTGGAACCGACTTCAGTTACGATCTCGGCGTGGGACCGAAGGAGCCGAAACCCGGCGAATATCAGGACGGCGAAGAGCACGGATGGAGCGTGTTCCTACGCGACGGCGAGAAGATCTACCGCAGCTATTTCACCACCGCGCGCGGCGGGGAGCTGCTTGGCACCACCTTCGGCTTTCTCGACATCACGCCCTATGGTCGGCAGGAGATTTGGGAGGATTCGCCGAAAGGCTGGCCGCAAGGTGAGCCCTACAAATGGTGGCGCCGCCACGACGAATACGACGACGCCCCGAAATCCGAGTCCTGCTGCGGTTCGGCGCAAGACGCCAGCGCAGCCTGATTGCGCAAGCCCATCACCAAATTGAGGAGTAGGTCATGCCGCTCGCCACGCAAAAGATCGTTCCCTGCCTTTGGTTCGACAAGGAAGGTGAAGACGCCGCGAACCTCTACGTCTCGGTTTTCCCGAATTCGCGCATCGGCGAGATCAGCCGCTACGGCAAGGAGGGACACGAGATCCACGGGCGCGAAGCCGGCTCCGTGATGACTGTCGAGTTCTTCCTCGACGGCCAGCGTTTCGTTGCGCTGAATGGCGGCCCGCAATTCAAGTTCGACGAGGCGATTTCCTTCCAGATCCACTGCGACGACCAGAAGGAGGTCGACCATTACTGGACGAAGCTCATCGCGGGCGGAGGCCAGGAGGGCCCTTGCGGCTGGCTCAAGGACAGGTTCGGGCTCTCCTGGCAGGTCGTGCCCAAGATCCTGCCCGAGATGCTGATGAGCAAGGACCACGCCGCATCCCAGCGCGTCACCAAGGCCTTCCTGCAGATGAAGAAATTCGACATCGCGGCGCT
>CAYUTT010000109.1:0-3281 GCA_964447575.1 uncultured Methyloceanibacter sp. | reverse complement strand
CCTTCAACGCGCCGGTCGCACGCGTGTGGCAAGCCTGGACCGACCCGGACCAGCTCTTGCACTGGTGGGGGCCGAAGGACTTCGAGACAGTGTCGACGAAAGTCGACCTCACGCCGGGCGGCCTCTTCCACTACTGCCTCAAATCCCCCGAAGGGCGGATCATGTGGGGCCGGTTCGTCTATCGGGAGATCGTGCCCGAAAAGCGCCTCGTCTTCATCGTCTCTTTCTCCGACGAGAATGCCGGTATCTCCCAGCATCCCCTCCACGAAGGCTGGCCGCGGCAGATCCTGTCCGAGGTCACCTTTTCCGAGTCTGGCGGCAAAACCACGGTGACCGTCCGCTGGATTCCTTACGAAGCCACCAAGGCGGAGCGCGACGTCTTCGAGAAGGGCGCGCCTTCCATGCAGGCGGGCTGGACCGGAACCCTGGATCGGCTCGAAGCCTATCTGGCCAGGATTTGAATCGTCCCTTTAGTAGATAGGAGCACTGCGTGAAGCTGAACCCGTATTTGCATTTCCCCGGCACCTGCGAGGAGGCCATGAACCGCTACGCCAAGATTCTCGGCGGTGAGATCGTCGCCATGCTCGCCTATGGCGAGATGCCGGGCGATCATCCGGTCCCGGACGACATGCGCAAGAAGATCGCGCATGCGCGCGTCCTGATCGGGGACCAGGTCATCATGGCCTCCGACGCCTCACCGGAACGCTTCAAGCCGATGCAAGGGGTCTCCGTGACGCTCAACATCCCCGAGCCCGCCGAGGCGGAGCGTGTGTACAGCGCGCTCATCGAAGGCGGGAACGCGATCATGCCGCTCGAGGAGACCTTCTGGGCCCACAAATTCGGCGTCCTGGTCGACCGCTTCGGCACTCAGTGGATGGTCAACTGCGAGAAGCCGAACTGAGACCGCATGCAAACTCACAGCACAGGTTAGTCTAGAGAGAGGGAGTTCTGCCATGACATCGACAGCCGAACAGACACATACCGAAGCGCATCCTTGCCCCCAGGCCGAGCCCCAGAAGGAGCACGAATGGCTGCATAAGCTCATCGGCGACTGGACGAGCGAGATGGAGTGCTCAATGGGCCCCGACCAGCCTCCCATGAAATCGACCGGTACGGAGAGTGTGCGCTCGCTAGGCGGTCTTTGGACCATTGGCGAAGGCGCTGGCGACGCGCCCGACGGCACGCCCGTGAAGAGCATCATGACCCTCGGCTATGACCCGCAGAAGCAACGCTTCGTCGGCACGTTCGTCGCCTCGGTGATGACGCATCTGTGGTCCTATGAGGGAACGCTGGACGCGTCAGGCAAGGTTCTGACGCTCGACACCGAAGGCCCGAGCTTTACAGGTGACGGCAGCCTGGCGAAGTATCAGGACATCATCGAGTTCGTGAGCGACGATCACCGCATCTTGCGGTCGCGCACGCCCGGCCCGGACGGCACTTGGATCGAGTTCATGACGGCGCATTACCGGCGCAAGGCGTAAACACCAAGGCGAACGACAGCCCAAGGAGCGGAGCAATGTCCTATGTCGATGGATTCATCGTGGCCGTGCCGAAGAAGAACGTCGAGGCATACCGGCGCCTGGCGCGCAAGGCAGGCAAGATTTGGAAGGAGTACGGCGCGCTCGAGTTCAAGGAGTGCATCGCCGACGACGTGAAGAAGGGGAAGTGGACCTCCTTCCCCCAGAGCGTGAAGATGAAACCGAACGAGACGGTGTTCTTCTCCTATATCGTCTACAAGTCCCGGAAGGACCGCGACCGCATCAACGCCAAGGTCATGAAGGACGGCCGTATCGCTGGCATGGACATGAAGGACATGCCGTTCGACGGCAAGCGCATGATCTATGGCGGCTTCAAGGTCTCGGTCGACGTTTAGGGCACAGCGGCCCGAAGAAAGTTCCGAGACCCAGTCTGCCTAATGGTTTGACGATACAGATGGTTTCCTGACACCGCGCTGACAGCAGCGCGCCGGGATACGGTCACCGGGTCTGGAAAACACTGCCTCTTGCGCAGGCCCACTCAGTGGGCCATGCTGCCCGGGCCTGCGGTACCGGGCCCCTCTGGCAAGCGAGGCTGGCGCGCTTGTGATGTCGGACCGCGTGTCAGGTCTCGCCAGTCGCAAGCGATCCCAATAATGGAGTTTTTCTTCCTGGACGTTCTGGGAAAGCCCGCTTGGATGTGGGCCCTTTTCCTGTGCCTTGTCCTTACATTGCTCGTCTTCGACTTAGGCCTTCTGCATCGGCGGCCGCGTGAGATCGGCATCGCCGAGAGCTTGGCGCTATCGGCCTTCTATGTGGTCCTGGCCCTCGGCTTTGGCGCCTGGGTATGGTGGGAGCTCGGCAAACAGGCCGGGGTTGAGTACCTGACTGGCTTTCTCATCGAGAAAAGCCTCGCGATGGACAACATTTTCGTCATCGCGATGATCTTCGGGTATTTCGGCATCCCCAGACTGTATCAGCACCGCGCGTTGCTATACGGCATTCTCGGCGTCCTCGTTCTCCGGGGCATCATGATCGGCGCTGGCGTGGCTTTGGTCAGCAACTTCGAGTGGGTTCTATACCTGTTCGCAGTGTTCCTTATTCTCACCGGCGTCAAGATGCTGGCAGTGGAGAGCCACAACTACGATGTCAGTACCAATCCGATACTGAGGTTCATGCGGCGACACTTGCGCGTAACCGAACAACTCCATGGTCACGCCTTCTTCGTACGCCAAGCCGAACCCAAGACAGGCAGATTGGTGATCTGGGCGACGCCGCTCTTTCTTGCGTTGGTGATGATCGAAATTGCCGACGTCGTCTTCGCGGTCGATTCCATCCCCGCCATCTTCGCGATAACGACGGATGCGTACATCGTTTACACGTCGAACATCTTCGCCATTCTGGGCTTGCGCGCCCTTTATTTCGCACTGGCCGCCATGATGCATCGCTTCGTCTATCTGCGATACGCGCTTGCCAGCATCCTGATCTTCGTTGGCGCGAAGGTCTTTGCGGCGGATCTTTTCGGTATCGAAAAAGTGCCGCCGGCCATATCGCTCTTGGTGACCGTGGCCCTGCTGGCGACCGGTATCCTCGTATCGCTCTGGAAGACGCGTCAGGATGCTGCCCGCGCCGGCACGCACTAAGTCGCAACGCTCGGCAGCATGCTTCCACGCATAAGCGGCGCTGTCCGTGAGAGCCTCCAGGCGTCCGGCGGGCGTTCTGGAAGCATCGGCAAATGTGGAGATGAAAAATGGTGGGCGCGACTGGGATCGAACCAGTGACCCCTGCGATGTCAACGCAGTGCTC
>CAYUTT010000108.1:2208-6480 GCA_964447575.1 uncultured Methyloceanibacter sp. | reverse complement strand
CCGAAGCCGAGATGAAGCGGCTGTGGCGTGCGCGCGAGGAGATCGACGCGAAGCTTGCGGCGCCGGAGGCCGCGAACGCCAGCGCGAGCGATCTTATGAAGCAGCGCGGCACGATCGAGCGCGATCTTGCGGCGGCGGAGAAGCGCTGGCTCGAGGCAAGCGAGAGCGCGGAGCAAGCCGCGCTTCGCGAAGCCGACGGGTAGATGCGAAACGGGCGGCCCCGAAGGACCGCCCGCTGCAATGCCCCTTGTCGCGAGGCGGCTATTTGTTCGGCGCCTGCGCGTACATCTCCTCGACATGGTCCCAGTTGATCAGATTGTCGAACCAGGCCTCGAGATATTTCGGCCGCTCGTTGCGGTAGTCGATGTAGTAGGAGTGCTCCCAGACATCGCAGCCGAGCAGCGGCCAGCCGCCGTGAACGAGCGGGTTCTCGCCGTTCGGGGTTTTGGTCACTTCGAGCTTGCCGTCCTTGTTGAGCGTAAGCCAGCACCAGCCAGAGCCGAACTGGGTCTTGCCGGCCTCGATGAAGTCGTTGCGGAACTTGTCGAAGCCGCCGAGATCGCGGTCGATCATGGCGAGAATCGCGCCCGGCACCTTCTTGCCGCCGCCGCCTTTCTTCATCCACGGCCAGAACTGGATGTGGTTGAAGTCCTGGGCGGCGTTGTTGAACACGCCTGCGTTCTTGCCAAAGCTTTTCTTGACGACCTCCTCGAGCCCAAGGCTTTCATACTCGGTGCCTTGGATCAGCTTGTTGAGGTTGTCGACATAGGCCTTGTGGTGCTTGTCGTGGTGATATTGAAGCGTCTCGGCCGACATATAGGGCTGGAGCGCCTCGTAATCGTAGGGAAGGGGTGGGAGTTCGAATGCCACGGCAGGTCTCCGGGGGATTTCTGTGGGTGAAAAGTGGGAAAGACCGCAGGAAGCTAAAGGTTCCGCGATAGCGAGGCAAGCTGGGGCTTGAGGCCCTTAACAACAAACAAAAACACCCCGTCGCCGGGATGCGTTCGCCGCGCCTGGTAGCTTCGACCGGAGAAGGGTGGGCGCGGAGCCCCTGAACTCCGCGCCCGGTGCCGAGGAAGGTTCGCTAAACATCAGTACAGGGATCTGACAGTTTCGACTTTGTGCTTTCATACCTGAACCCAGCATGAACCGAGGATGCAGTGATCGTTCAGAAAAGGAAGTCGGCCTCGGTGCGCAGTCCCTTCTCCGCCGCAGGAGAGAAGTGATCTACTTCACCAGCGCCTGAAGCGCCTTGAACTCAGGCGTGCCGGCGCGCTCCATCCACTCGAACAGCACCATCTCGCTGTCGACCACGTCCACGCCAGACTTCTGGAGGCGGGCAAGCGCGAGCTTGCGGCTGAGCTTGGAGCGGGAGCCGACGGCATCGGCCACGACGAAGGCCTCGAAGCCTTGGCCTTCCAGATCGATCGCCGTCTGCAGCACGCAGACATGGGCCTCGATGCCGCCGAGCACGACTTGGGGGCGCCCCTGGCGGCGCAGCTCGTGGAGCCGGTCGCGCAGCATGCCGTTTCGTATGCAGGAGAACTCGGTCTTGTCGGCGACAAACCCGTCATTGGCAAAGGCGTCGCGGATGGAATCCACCGTGGGTCCCAGTCCTTGCGGGTATTGCTCGGAAAGCGTGATGGGGATGCCGAGCTTCCGGGCGGCAAGCACGAGGCGCACGCAGCGGTCCACGACCTTGTCCTTGCCGGAGATCGCGCTCAGAAGCTTGTCCTGCACGTCAACGATCAGAACCTGGGACTTGTCGCGGGAGAGCAGCATTCAATAGACCTCCAGAAAGGACACGTTCTCCTCAAGGCCGAAGTCCCGAATCGCTTCGAGATTCTCGCGGATTAGTCATGCTATCGCCCAACTCGGCTGATTCCCGCAGCGCAGCCAGATCACCTTTGGAGTTGGTCCGAGCAGGGAGGCCAGTTCAGCGAAATCAGCATCGAGTGAAACGAGAACGAAGCCGTTCGATCCCGCGTACTCCCAAACGGTGCGGTCGTCTGCTCTCTCTAGACCGACCGCCCTGACGTGTGACGATCCTGGAAATATGTCCGCAAGGTCCCTGCAAAGCTTGGCGCTCAAATTCTCGTCGAACAACAGCTTCATGCTGTCGTGGTCGATGCTCTGCGCTCGCGGTCAGCAGCGTAGGCGAGGCATGCACGAATGTCGTCCTCGGTGAGTTCCGGATACTCGTCGAGAATTTGCTGGTGCGACATACCCGCGGCCAACCAACCCAGCACATCGGACACGGCAATCCTCAAGCCCCGAATGCACGGGCGGCCTCCCCGCTTGCCGGGTTCAATCGTCACGATGTCTCTATATTCTCTATATTCTCTTGTCATTTCGGCCATAAGCCTGTTCGCGTGCGGTCCCGGTTGGCCGAGGCATTATACCAGCTCGGTATCGATTCGGCCCGCGATCTTCAGGGCAAAGGCGTAGGACAGCGCCGCCTCCTTCAACCGCTCGAAGCGGCCGGAGGCGCCGGCATGGCCCGCCTCCATGTTGGTGCGCAGTAGGATGAGGTTCTCGCCCGTGCCGTGCTCGCGCAGCCTCGCCACCCATTTTGCGGGTTCCCAATAGGTGACGCGCGGGTCCGTGAGCCCAGCGAGTGCGAGGATGTGCGGATAGGGTTGCGCCCCGACATTGTCGTACGGCGAATAGGCGGCGATGGTGCGGTAGGCCTCCGCGCTCTCGATGGGGTTGCCCCATTCGGGCCATTCCGGCGGGGTCAGCGGCAGGCTCGCGTCCAGCATCGTGGTGAGCACGTCCACGAACGGCACTTCGGCGATGAGGCCGAGGAAGAGGTCGGGCGCCATGTTGGCCACGGCGCCCATGAGCATGCCGCCGGCGCTGCCGCCATGCGCCACGATGCGGCCGCGCTCAGTAAACTTCTCCTTCGCGAGATATTCGCCCGCGGCGATGAAGTCGGTGAAACTGTTCACCTTCTTCTCGCGCTTGCCTTCCTTGTACCAGCGATAGCCCTTTTCCTTGCCGCCACGCACATGAGCGATGGCGTAGACGAAACCGCGGTCGACCAGGCTCAAGCCGTTGGTGGAGAAGCTTGCGGGCATGGTGATGCCGTAAGCGCCATAGCCGTAGAGCAGGAGCGGTGCGGTCCCGTCGAGCTTCGTTTCCTTGCGGTAGAGCAGGGAGACCGGGACGGTCTCGCCGTCCTTGGCGGGGGCCATGACGCGGCGCGTGACATAGAGGCTCGGGTCGTGGCCGCTCGGCACTTCTTGGGTCTTGCGGAGCGTGCGCGCGCGGCTGCGCATGTCGTAGTCGTAAACCTGCGCCGGCGTGGTCATGGAGGAATAGGTGAAGCGCAGCGTGCTCGTGTCGTACTCGTAGCCGGGCGAGAGACCGAGCGCGTAGGCTTCCTCGTCGAAGGCGATCTCGTGCTCGGCGCCGTCGGCGAACTGGCGCACGACGATGCGCGGCAGGCCGTTCTCCCGCTCGAGGCGGACGAGAAAGTCCTTGTAGGCGACGATGTCGAGAATGAGCCGGCCGGGACGGTGCGGCTCGATCTCGCGCCAATTCTCGCGGCCGGGCGCGTCCACCGGCGCCTCGACGATGCGGTAATCCTCCGCGCCGTCGGAATTGGTGAGGATGATGAGCCGTCCGTCATGATGATCGACGGAGTAGTCGTGCTCGCTCTCGCGCGCGGCGACGAGGCGCGGCGGCGACGCTGGCGCGCGCGCATCGATCAGGCTGATCTCCGCGGTCTCGTGGTCGTGCACGCTGAGCAAAAGGTAGCGCTCGTCCTGAGTTTCGCCAAGGCCGAGGAAGTAGCCGGGGTCCTCCTGCTCGTAGAGCAGAGCGTCCGCGGCTTCTCCGCCGACGCCGTGCAGGAAGAGACGGCGGGGCCTGTGCTCCTCGTCGAGCCAGACATAGAGAAGCGTCCGGCCGTCGGCAGCCCAGGCGAAGTCGCCGTTCGTGTCGGCGATGCGGGTATCGACGAGCTTGCCTGTCGCCGCCTCGATGATGTTGACGGTGTAGAACTCCGATCCCTTGGTATCCACGGCGTAAGCGATCAGGCCGTGGTCGGGGCTGTGGGCGACATCGGCGATGCGGAAATAAGCGTGCCCCTTGGCGAGCGCGTTGCCGTCGACCAGGATCTGCTCCGTGCCGCCGCCGCGCGGCATGCGGCAAAACAGCGGATGCTGGCCGCCGGTCACGTAGCGCGTGTAGTAAGCAAAGCCGCCGTCCGGGGCCGGCACGGTCGAGTCGTCCTCCTTGATGCGCCCCTTCATCTCCGCGAACAGC
>CAYUTT010000108.1:0-2108 GCA_964447575.1 uncultured Methyloceanibacter sp. | reverse complement strand
GTGTCAAGGTCGAGCGCGCACCCGTTGATGCAATAGCGCAGGCCGTTCGCACCCGGGCCGTCCGGGAATACATGGCCGAGATGAGCGTCGCATGTGGCACAGCGCACCTCGATGCGCCGCATCCCATAGGAATTGTCCTCATGGGTCGTCACCGTGTCGGACGCCGCGACATCGCTGAAGCTCGGCCAGCCGGTGCCGGAATCGAACTTGGTGTCCGAGCTGAAGAGCGGTGCGCCGCAGCCAACGCAGCGATACATGCCCGCCCGCTTTTCGGCGTGATAGGGGTGGCTGAAGGCCCGCTCGGTGCCGTGCTCGCGGGTCACGTGATATTGCTCGGGTGTCAGCTTCGCGCGCCACTCCTCGTCCGTGGCGGCGAGTTTTTCGCGGGCATCGGCCGTGATTTTCTCAGCTTTGCTCATCTTTGGAACGCTCTCGTTTTGATCTGCGTTGTTTGATCCAGAATATAAGGACTGAGAGCCGACTGCCTAAGAGGTCTCGCGGGCTCTCACGCAGGCTTGATCCAGATGCTTTCTATGACTTACGAAGGGGCGATCGCGACTCAGAGGTTTCGGCTAACTCAATATGTGAACTGAGGGGCGTAGGTTAAGGAAAACTCTCTGCGCCTTTTAGTTGCGTTGATCAGACTGCAGTGTTCGTTAGAAGAGATGGCATTGCAGCTTTGTCGAAAAGTGCTATAGAGGGCAAATCAGTCAAGCATGTCGCTGCACGATGTCTTGTGTAGTTGCATAACAACGTAGTTTCTGGCCACAAAAACGGCGTAATCTGGTGACTCAAAGAGTCCCGGGCCCAGGAGATGCGCTAGCCACCACGGATTCGTGGTCTGCTTGGCGCATATCGGGGATTGGGCAGGATCAAGGAGCCAATTCATGGACGCGAATCTGGAGAAGAACGAACTCGTTGAACTGACTGCCGAGATCGTCTCGGCCTATGTCAGCAACAACACTGTTGTCGCTTCCGACCTGCCTGGCGTTATCCACAATGTGTTTGACGCTCTGAGCAAAGCGTCCAGCGCGACCGGGATTCAGACCAAGGAAGAGTTGAGGCCGGCGGTTCCGGTGAAGAAGTCTGTGACGCCCGAGTACATCATCTGCCTCGAGGACGGGAAGAAGTTCAAGTCGCTCAAGCGGCACTTGCGTACCCATTACGATCTCTCGCCGGAGGAATACCGCGAGAAGTGGGGCCTGCCCCACGACTACCCGATGGTCGCGCCGAACTACGCCGCCGCGCGCTCGGACCTTGCCAAGCGCATGGGGCTCGGGCAGCGCCGCAGATAGGTGCGATCGCACGTGCTGGCAACGATTGCCGGGGCCTGACCGTGACGGCTATCCACACTATCGGGTAGCCGTCGTCTCCTGCGCAACAAGCCTTTGTGACTCCTAACGAATCTCCGCAGATCCCTTGCATGTGACGGGCGAACTCCACATAGTCGGGAGGTTCAGCGATTCGCGAGGGGGGATCGAAGATGCTGTCCGGACGCACGTTCCGCGCCCAACTCGTGACATCAGGACAGCGCGAACTCTTCGACTATTGGCTCCGCTCGGCCGGCGAGCGGGCCATGCCCGCGCGCTCCGATCTCGATCCGCTCAAGGTGCCGCGGCTCCTGCCCTATCTCGGGCTGATCGATCTTCGGGACGGTCTCGACAAGGGCTTGTTCCGGCTGGCGGGAACCCGGCTCCGCGACATTTACGGCAAGGAAATCACAGGCAAGCGTCTCGGTGAGGTTTTTGCCGGGGATAGCGCCGCCTATTGGCGCCGCGTGCATTTCAAGGTCGCGGAGAGGGGGCTGCCGGCGCATGGCGTCGTGCGCGGCCCGGCGGAAGGGCGCGACCACGTGGTTCTGTTCTGGCTGAGACTGCCGCTGTCGGAGGACGGCGGGCGGGTCGACCGCATCCTTTGCCACGACGTCGCGGGACCGAGCGAGGCCGGCCAGGCGCCGTCCGACTTCACGCTTTATCACTATCCCCGCGTCGAGCCTCAGCCGGCGCCGCCGCCACCGCGTGTGCGGTACGGGTAGGCGTGGGGCCAACGAGACAAGCGAGCTCGCCGCGATAGGCGCTGAGCAGGCCCAGGTGCCGGTTCAGGTCGTA
>CAYUTT010000107.1:0-6506 GCA_964447575.1 uncultured Methyloceanibacter sp. | reverse complement strand
AAAGCGCATGAAGCCCCTGCCTGCCGTCGACGGCGCGAAGCACGGCCGCCGAGCAGGCGCCCATGCTCGTATCGAGCGCGAGGATGTTCATGGCGAGGCTTCTTAAAGGATACGCGCCATCTCGTCGAAGTCGAAGCGCGGCGCGCGGGGCTTCAACACCGAATGGTCGCCATAGCCGAGATTGCAGAGGAAGTTCGATTTCACGCGTGTTCCGGTGAAGAACGCGCGATCGACGCCGTCATTGTCGAAGCCCGACATGGGCCCGCAATCGAGCCCCAGCGCGCGCGCCGCCATGATGAGATAGGCGCCTTGCAGCGTGCCGTTGCGGAAGGCCGTCTCCTCGATCTTCTTGGGCTTGCCGGCGAACCAGCTCTTGGCGTCGGTATGCGGAAAAAGCGCGGGCAGATGCTCGTAGAAATCGAGGTCATAGCCGATGATGGTGCAGACCGGCGCCTTCATCGTCTTCTCGGCATTGCCTTCCGACAGATGCGGTTTCAGCCGCTCCTTGGCCGCGCGAGACTTGACGAACAGGAAGCGGGCCGGACTGCAATTGGCGCTGGTCGGCCCGAGCTTGAGGAGATCGACGATCGCATGCAGGAGCGAGTCCGGAACGTCCTTGTCGCGCCACGCGCTATTGGTGCGCGCCTCGCGGAACAGCCGATCGAGGCAAGCGTCTGGCAGCGTTCCCGTCAAATCGGGCGGACCTCCTGCACCTCGGGAATGAAGTGCCGGAGCAAGTTCTCGATGCCGTGGCGGAGCGTCGCCGTCGAGCTCGGGCAGCCCGAGCAGGCGCCGCGCATATGCAGGAACACGACGCCGTCACGATAGCCCTGGAAGGTGATGTCGCCGCCGTCTTGCGCCACGGCCGGGCGCACCCGCGTGTCGAGCAGCTCCTTGATCGTCTTGACCGTCTCCTCGTCCTCGGGCGCATAGGACTCGTTGACGCCGTCATACTGGTCGGGCGCGCCGTCCGTCATGGCCTCGCCCGACAGATAATGCTCCATGATGGCGCCGAGGATCGCGGGCTTCAGGTGCTGCCACTCGCCCTCGCCCTTGGTGACGCTGATGAAGTCGGAGCCCAGGAACACGCCCGTCACGCCTTCGATCTCGAACAGGCGCGCGGCGAGCGGCGAACCCTCGCTTTCGGCGCGGTCGCGGAACTCGATCGCATCCTCCTCCCCGAGCACGGGCCGGCCCGGAAGGAACTTCAGGGTAGCGGGATTTGGCGTGGCTTCGGTCTGGATGAACATGCTGGGTGTCTCACAGGCTCCTGAACGCGCGATCTCTGAGAAAAGTCGCAGCAGATTAGAACAGTTCTATAATTGGGCCCGTAGAGACCCGAAGTCAAGGCGACCGGAGCCCCACGCGAGCGCCTCGACGGTTCTCATAAGCCGCTCAGCAATATCCAGGCGATCGCGGCCGGCGCCACATAACGGCATATGATGCGCCACACACCGAACAGGGGAAAGGCATATTTCCCGTCGCTCGTCGTCTCGCGCTTGGCTTGCGGCAGGATCACCCAGCCCACGAACAGCGAGATGGCGATGCCGCCCAAGGGCAGCATGAGATTCGACGACAAATAGTCCAAGAAATCGAAAATGCCCCTGCCCGCGATGGTGTATCCGCTCCAAACGCCGAGCGATAGGGACGCGGGAATGCCGAGAGAAAAGACGACCGCACCGAGAACGACGGAAGCGATCTTGCGGGACCAGCCCCACTGGTCCCCCGCATAGGCCACGAGCACCTCCAGCAACGAGACCGACGAGGTGAGCGCGGCGATCACGAGGAGCACGAAGAACATCACCGCGAACACGACGCCGAGCGGCATCTGCGCAAACACGGCTGGAAGGGTGATGAAAACCAATCCGGGGCCGGCTTGCGGATCGAACGAGAAGGCGAAGACCGCCGGCAGGACCACGAGTCCCGCCACGAGGGCGACCAGAAGATCGCAAAACGTCACCCATAGGGCCGAGCGGGGCAGGTTCACCTCGCGCGAGAGATAGGACCCATAGGTGATCATGATGCCCATGCCGATCGACAGGGAAAAAAACGCTTGGGCGAGCGCACTGTTGATCGTGGCTGCCGTGACTTTGGAAAAGTCGGGTTGCAGATAGAAGCGCAATCCTTCCGCCGCGCCCGGCAGAGTGACCGAGCGGACCGCCAGAATCACGAGAATGATAAAGAGAACTGGGAGCAGGATCTCGCAACTGCGCTCGATCCCGGCATGAACACCGGCGGCCACCACGCCGACAGTCAGCACCATGAAGAGGAGGTGATAGAAGATCGGCTGAGCCGGGTCTTGGGAAAACTCGCCGAACATGCCGCCGAGGGTCTCCGGGTCCGAGGTGGCGAGCAGACCGGCGGCGGCCTTGAACACATAGGCGATGGTCCAGCCCGCCACGACCGAATAGAACGACAAAATGATGAGGGCGGCGGCGATGCCCATATAGCCGACGATCGGCCAGGCACCGCCCTTCAGCCGTGCGAATGCGCCGACGGGATTGCGCTCGCCCGCGCGCCCGATCACAAGCTCGGCCAGCATGACGCTGACCCCGAGCGTAAACACGATCGCGATGTAGATGAGCAGGAAGGCCGCGCCACCGTTGTCGGCGGCCATGTAGGGAAACTTCCAGATATTGCCGAGGCCGACGGCCGAGCCCGCCGCCGCCAGGACAAAGCCGATCCTCGAGCCCCAACGACCACGTTCCATGCACCCCCCGATCCCTGGCATGCGGCCTGAAGTAGCAGAGTGCCACGGCCGGAGCCGATAGCAAGCCCTCGGCGTGCCAGCGGCGTCCTTGGCCCACACCTTCGGTAACAGTTCGTTGCCGTCGGGGACGCTTGAAACCAGCCGTTACATGAATTCCCGCTTCGACCCTTGGGCCCGCGCGCGAGCGTCCGCATCTCCAGACCAAGGCGGTCTGCAACTATGCGCGGACGGCTCTGAGTTCAACTTTATGGGAGAAGCGACATGAGACCCTATGTATTCGCGGCCGTGCTCGTCGCCGCCTTCTCCGGCTCTGCGTTCGCGGCGGAAGCCGGAAAGCACTTTGTGGTGATCGACACCGTCGGAAACTGCTCCGTAATCGCAGGCGCGGTGAGCACCGGCAAGTCGGCGCTTGGCAAGGAGAGCGGCTACGCCTCCAAAGAGGCCGCGATGAAGGCGTTGGACGAGTTCGCCAGCGATGACGACACCTGCGAGGATATCATTGGCTAATCGGCATCGTTGGTCTCTCACGGCGTTGAATGCCTGAGAGTGGCCGAGAGCGGCTGGCTTTCCGCCGGCCTCTCTCTTTTCTGAGGGCGGTGTCTATTGGGCTGCGGCCGGCTGGGAAGGCGCCGTCTTCTCGCTACGCGGCAGGATCACGGTTGCTGAAAGACCGCCACCGGAGGCCGCGCTCAGAACGACATCGCCGCCATGCGCGCGCGCCACGGTTCTGGCGACCGTCAGGCCAAGACCAGAGCCGCCGCTGTCGCGGCCCCGCGAGCTCTCCAACCGGTAGAAGGGCCGGAACACGTCCTCGCGGTGCTCCGCAGGAATGCCCGGCCCCCGATCCTCGACGGTCACCGCAATTTCGGTCTCGCCGGCTGCGAGCCGCACGCGCGCCCGCTCGCCATATTTGACGGCGTTCTCGATCAGGTTGGCGAAGCAGCGCCGCATCGCGACCCGCCGGCACTGATAGGGACAGCGTCCTTCGGCCTCGAACGCGACATCGAATCCCCGATCCGAAAGCTCGTCGCAGATGCTTTGCAGCATTGTCATGAGATCGACCGAGATCGTCGGTTCGGTGTCCGCATCCTCCTTGGCGAAGGTGAGCACGCCTTCGATCATGTCCTCCATTTCCCTGAGATCCTCGAGAAGCTTTTTGCCTTGCGCGCGGTCTTTCACGCAGTCGGCGCGCAGCCTGAGACGTGTGATGGGCGTGCGCAGGTCGTGAGAGACCGCGGCGAGCATCTGGGTTCTATCCTCGACGAACCGCTTCAGGCGGGCCTGCATCTCGTTGAAGGCCCGTATCGCGGTTTGCACCTCGGATGGGCCCTGCTCTTCGATTGGATCGGCCTTGACGTCCGTGCCAAGGCGTGTCGCCGCTGCGGCGAAGACCCGAAACGGCGAGGTCAATCGCTGGATCGCCCAAATGGACAAGCCCACGCTGCCAACGACCAGCAGCGAAAGGAGGGCGATACGCCGTACCGGCCAGAACTCCAGCGTCTCCACGTAAGCGGCGATGAAGTTCAGCCAGCTGCCATCGTCAAGCCGGACCGAAACATAGAACGCTGGCTCTTCCGCCAGCTCGTCGACAATATCGTTGACCGGCTCTGGAAACTGGGAGCCCGTCTGCCAGAGCGAGGTGATGCGGGCGCTCTCGGGCGCGAGCGTGTCCTTTGACGACGCGACGCCCACGAAGAGATCGTCCGCACCCACGCCCGGAATGACCTCGCGCAGGAGATCCTGCAGGAGCTTGGTCTCTTCGTTCCGGCCGAGCGTGGCGCTCGGCCAACCCTCGTTCGACCAGACGACGTGTAGTCCCGACCCGGTGGAGTGCTTGCCGAGCGCGGAGCGGTTCTCCGGCGGCGTGCTCTCCGCAAGCGATTTCAGCACGACGATGCGGTCGGCAATGAGGACCGCTTCGAGCGAGAGCAGGGCGCGGGTACGGTCCAGATAGCGGTATCCGAGACTGGCGATCTCGAACAATGCGAACAGGGCCACAAACAGGATGATCAGCTGGACCGTCAGGCTGCGGATCGGCTGCTGTATCATTGCCGCTCTACGATGGGTGTGAACACATAGCCCCCGCTGCGCACGGTCTTGATCAGCTCCGGTGCGCGCGGGTCGGCCTCGATCTTGCGCCGCAGCCGGCTGACCTGGACGTCGATACTCCGGTCGAAGGGCGCAGCGTCGCGCCCTCGGGCGAGGTCGAGCAGCTGGTTGCGGGAAAGTACGCGTTGTGGGCGCTCCACGAAGACGAGCAGCAGATCGAACTCTCCGCTGGTCAGGTCGACCATGGCGCCTTCCGGAGAGAACAAGTGGCGCTGCCGCGCATCCAATCGCCAGCCGGAGAAGGCGAAAGTCGGCTTCCCGTCCCCGGAGCCTCCGGCTTCATGCGGCGTTCTTCGCAGCACCGCCCTGATCCGCGCCTCCAACTCGCGAACGTCGAACGGCTTGGCGAGATAGTCGTCGGCGCCCACCTCCAGCCCGATGACGCGATCGGTGGCCTCGCCGCGTGCGGTCAGCATGATCACCGGGATCGATTTCGACGCCCGGAGCTCCCGGCATAGAGTGAGCCCATCCTTGCCGGGCAGCATGATGTCGAGGATGACGAGATCGATTCGCGACGATAGAAGCGCGCGCTGCATTTCCTGCTCCTCGCGAGCAGTCGTCACGCGATAGCCTCGGCGCGTGAGAAGCCTCGACAGAAGGCTCCGGATCTCTCGGTCGTCATCGACGACAAGCAGATGGGGCGTTCTCTGCTGCATGAGGAGTCTCGCTCGAAAGAAAGGCGTATGTCCCGAACATAGTCACCCCGCGAGCAGGCCACTTGCGCTGAATTGTATCAGTTGTTGTCGGATCGCCCAGCTGAAACAGACTGTTACAATTGGTCTGAGCCCAGACATACCCGTGCAACTTCGTCCCCCCAGGTTGGCCCTCAGACAATCAGAACGGAGGTCACGGATGGAGTACCGCACAGATCGCGCAGATCCCTGGGGCAACCCCGGCTTGTATGCCCGGGGGATGCACGCCAAATCTCGCGGCGAGGGAGTCCGGGACGATGCGCCACCGCCTCAGTTTACCGTCAAGGACCTCGCCGAGCTGGTGGATCTCTTGAAGATCAGGCTGGCCTGGTTCGGCTTCCGCAACGTCAAGATCGGCCCGATGGTGAAGGTACGCGACGGCATCATCCAGATCGATCTTCTGGACGGCTATGAGGTCTTCTGCAGGCTCGAGCTGGGTCGCAGGAAAGGTTCCGTCAGATTTCCCAAGGCCCGTGCCTTGCATCCGCTCATCGCGAACCTGCAGAGCAATCTCCACGGAGGACAGGCCCGATAGGTGACCCGCCCCAGGGGTCCCGCGGGCTCCGGGGTTGGACGCGACCGTGATTGTAAGAACCCCTGCCGAGTCGCGGTTCGTTGTCCAACCCCCCTTTTCTGAAATGCTCAGGCGAGGGCCAGGATTTCCTCGATGGAGAGATGGCCGGGGACGACGGTGATGGGAACCGGGAAGCTGCCGGCGAGCTTGCCGCCCGCAAGAGTTTGAACCAGCGGCCCGGGGCCCGAAGGGTCCTTCGAGGCGCCGAGCACCAGCACGCCGATATCCTCGTCCTCTTCGATCGCCTTGGTGATCTCGTCCGCTTTGGCGCCCTCGCGCACGATCTCCTCCGGCTCCAAATCCTCGAAGCCCATGGCCTTGAGCTTCCGCCCGAACAGGCGGAATACGGCCTTCGCCTTGTTCAGCCCCTCTTCGCGCGCGACCTCCTCGACGCCGAGCCAGTGCATCCCTTCGTCCTCCT
>CAYUTT010000106.1:0-6547 GCA_964447575.1 uncultured Methyloceanibacter sp. | reverse complement strand
ATGCCGCCAATGCCGACGATGTGAAACAAGCCTGCGGTTTCCGGCGGTGGCAAATGCATAAGTGCGACGCCTACTCTTCTGGTCCCGCCATCGCCTCGACGAGGTCGGCCAGGTTCTTCACCGCATCGACATTGGCCATGGCCTTGGACTTCGCTGCCGCCTTGGCGAGGAGTTCCGGGGCGCCGAGCAGCCGCGCAAGCTCCTCGGAGAGACGCTCCGGCGTGATCTCCGACTGGCGCATGTACCAGCCGCCGCCGCCTTCCGCCAAGCGGGTTGCGTTTTCGAGCTGATCGTTGTCGAGCGCGTGCGGCAGCGGCACCAGTAGCGCGGGCCGGCCTATCGCCGTCAGTTCCGCCACGGTCGAAGCCCCGGCCCGGGCGATGACGAGATGCGCGTTGGCAATGCGCTCCGGCAGGTCGCGGAAGAACGGCGCCAAGTGGGCGGAGATATCGGCCTCCTCATACGCTTCGCGCACCGAGGCGAGATCCTCCGGGCGGACTTGCTGCACAACCGTGAGGCGCCAGCGGAAGGGCGACGGCATCATCCGGAGCGCCGGTGGCAAGGCTTCGGCGAAGAAATGCGCGCCTTGGCTTCCGCCGAACACGAGCAAGAGCAGGCGTCCGGCCGGCTCCGGCGGCACATAAGGTACGTTGCGGTAGGACGCCACCGCATCGCGGACGGGATTGCCGGTGACCTGCGCCCGCTTTTCGGCGCTGCGGCGCAGGTGCTTGGTCGAGGAAAACGAGAGCGCGACGGCGTCGGCGAAACGGGAGAGGAAGCGGTTGGCGCGTCCCATGACCGCGTTCTGCTCGTGGATCATGGTCGGGATGCCGAGCGACCGCGCCGCCATGATCGGGGGCAAGGTGGGATAGCCGCCAAAGCCGACGACCGCGTGCGGCTGCACCATTTCGAGCAGGCGCCGCGCCCGCAGGAAGCCACTGCCCAGGCGCCCGAGGGTCTTCATCACGGCAAGCGGGGCCCGGCTCGTGAAGGTCGCGGATGGAACCGTATAGGTAGCACGGGCGGGGAAATCGCTGCCGTACTGCTCGGCCCGCTCGTCGGTGGCGAGTTCAACGGCGAAACCGCGCCGCGCAAGCTCCTGGGCCAAAGCCGCAGCCGGGAAGAGATGCCCTCCCGTGCCGCCGGCGGCGAGAAGAATGGTTCGGGTCAAGCCGTCTGCCCCCTTGCCCCTGCAGTGTCCGCTTCAGGCTCGGTCCGGGCCGGATGATTCAGCCGTCCGGCCATAGGCCGCTTGCGGGTCAGCCCGAGTGCAAAGCCCATGGTCAGCGCCATGGCGAGGAGCGAAGAGCCGCCATACGATATGAATGGCAACGTCATGCCCTTTGCCGGGAGAAGGCCGACATTCACGGCCATATTGATCAAAGTCTGCAAGCCGAACAGCATGACCAGTCCCGCCACGGCGTGCCGGATGAACCCGTCAGGTTCTTGCGATGCCTTCGACAGACCACGCAGCACGATGAAGGCGAACAGAGTCAGCAAAATCAGGCAGGCGATCAAGCCATACTCTTCCGCCGCCACGGCGAAAATGAAGTCGGTATGGGAATCGGGCAGCACGTCCTTGACCTTGCCCTCGCCCGGCCCGCGGCCGAACCAGCCGCCATGCAAGAAGGAATCGAGCGAGCGGTCCGACTGGTAGGTGTCGCCGGACCCTGGATCGATGAAGCGGTCGATCCGCGAGGCCACGTGCGGCAGGAGAAAATAGGCGGCCGCGAGACCGGCGAACCCCAGCCCAGCGAGCAGCACGATCCAAACGATATTGATGCCCGCCATGAAGAAAAGCACCCCCCACACAAGCGTGATCAGCAGTGTCTGACCGAAGTCCGGCTGCAGCACGAGCAGCAGCGCGAAAACGCCATAAAGCATGACGGCGAGCTCCAGGCCCGGCACGTCCTTGCGCTTTTGGCTCTCGTTGAGCAGCCAGGCGACCAGCACGATAAAGGCGGGCTTCACAAACTCCGAGGGCTGAAGCGAAAAGGCACCGATCTGAAGCCAGCGCTTGGCGCCCTTGACCTCCGGCCCGAGAAACAGGATCGCGATCATGAGCGCAATGCCGACTACAAAGATGACGAGGCTTGCGCGCCTGATTTGCTTTGGCGCGAGGGTGGATGCGGCGAACATGATTGCCACAGCCGGCAGGAGGAGCGCCGCGTGACGCCGCACGAAGTAGAACGGCTCAAGGTTGTATCTTTCCGCAATCGCCGGGCTGGCCGCAAGGGAAAGCACGAGACCTGCGCCCATCAGCAGGAGGAGGCCGAAGAACATCAGGCGGTCGACGGTGAACCACCAGTCGGACAGGACGCTCCGGTCGGCGCGGGTGATTCTCATGCCGCCCGGCCCTGCTGGCTCACGCTCGTCGCGCCGTCGAGGCGCATGACGATGTCGCGGAACGCATCGCCACGCTTGGCGAAATTGTCGAACTGATCATATGACGCGCATGCGGGCGACAGCAGCACAACGGGCTCGGGCGCCTGCGAGCGCCCGGCATCGGCCGCGGCCTGCGCCACCGCGCGGTCGAGCGTGCCGCATACGATATGGGGGACGGCATCCCCGAGCTGCGAGGCAAACGCCCCGGCCGCCTCGCCGATGAGATAGGCGCGGGCGATTCTAGGATGGAACGGCTCGAGTCCGGCAAGCCCGCCCTCCTTGGCGCGACCGCCGACGATCCAATAGATGTCGTCGAAGCTCGCCAAAGCCTTGCTGGCGGCGTCCGCATTGGTCGCCTTCGAATCGTTCACGAAGAGCACGCTGCCCGCGCGGGCAACTTGCTCCATGCGATGGGCCAGACCGGCGAAGGTCTTCAATCCTTGCTGGATGGTGCCCGGTTCAAGGCCCTGGGACCTGGCGAGTGCGTAGGCTGCCGCCGCGTTCTGCCAGTTGTGGGTCCCGCGGAGCGAACCGATCCCGGCAAGATCGGCGCGGGCGATCTCCTGGCCACCGTCCATCTCCACCAGCACGCCGTCGCCCGCCCAAACGCCGGTCTGCACCGAGCGCCCGACGGCGATGCGCTTCACGGCATAAGGGCCTTGCAGGGTCTCGGCGATGGCGCGGGATGGCGCATCGTCGACCCCGATAACCGCGGTGGCAACTGGGGCAAGATGGGCGAAAATCTGCGCCTTGATGCGCGCGTAATCCGCGAGCGTCCCGTGGCGGTCGAGATGGTCCGGCGTGATGTTGAGGAGCGCCGCCGCATCGGGGGCGAGCGACGGCGTCAGGTCGATCTGGAAGGAGGAGAGCTCCAAGACGTAAGTCATGTCCGGCGCGAAAGGCTCCAGATCCAAGACCGCGTTGCCGATATTGCCGCCGAGCGCGACGCGTCTGCCGGCCGCGCTCAGGAGATGGGCCGCGAGCGCCGTGGTCGTCGACTTGCCGTTCGTGCCGGTGATCGCCACGACCTTGCTGCCGGCCCCCGTCTTGGCGCGCTGGCGGAAGAAGAGCTCGATATCGCCGATCACCTCGATGCCCGCGCCACGTGCCTTGACGACGCTCCAATGCGGCTCGGGATGCGTCAGCGGAACGCCGGGGGCCAGCACGAGTGCTGCAAGCTTCGTGAAATCGGCTGCCGGCAGGTCGCGCACAGGGAAGCCGGCAGCCTCGGCCTCGTCGCGCGCCTTCAGCTTGTCGTCCCACACGACGATATTGGCGCCGCCACGGGCGAGCGCGCGCGCGGTCGCAAGACCGCTTAGCCCCGCGCCTATAACCGCAACGTCGCAGCCGGCGAAGATCGTTACGGGAATCATGGTGATAGGAACTTAGCGCAATTTGAGGGTAGCGAGGGCGGCAAGAGCGAGGACCACGGAAATAATCCAGAAACGGATCACCACCGTGGATTCCGGCCAGCCCTTCTGCTCGAAATGATGGTGCAGCGGCGCCATGCGGAACACGCGCTTACCGAGCAGCTTGAAGGAGGCGACCTGGACAATCACCGAGACGGCCTCCAGCACGAACAAGCCGCCGACGATGGCCAGTACCAGCTCGTGTTTGGTGGCGACCGCGATGGTGCCGAGCGCGCCGCCGAGCGCCAGCGATCCCGTATCGCCCATGAAGATGAGGGCCGGCGGCGCGTTGAACCATAGGAAGCCGAGACCGGCGCCGACCAGCGCTCCGCACACGACGGCGAGCTCGCCGGTTCCGGCCACGTAGTGGATCTGCAGGTAGTCGGCGAACAGCGCGTTACCGACCAGATAGGAGACGAAGCCGAACGTCGCGGCCGCGATCATCACGGGCACAATGGCAAGCCCGTCGAGGCCGTCGGTCAGGTTCACCGCATTTCCGGCACCGACGATGATGAAGGTGCCGAAGGGGATGAACACCCACATGCCGAGAGGAACCAAGACATCCTTGAAGAAGGGAATGGCGAGCGAAGTCGAGAACGGCTCCTGCCCGACCGAGGCGATCATCGCCGTCGCGATCAGCGCCGCGATCGTCTCGATGACGATCTTGATGCGGCCACGGAACCCTTCCGCGGATTGCTTGGTGACCTTGAGGTAGTCGTCGTAAAGGCCGACCGCGCCGTAGACGAGGGTCAGCAGCAGCACGACCCAGACATAGGTGTTTTGCAGGTTCCCCCAGAGGAGAACCGAGGCCGTGACGCCGGACAGGATCATCAGGCCGCCCATGGTGGGCGTGCCCTGCTTTTGCAGGAGGTGGCGCTCGGGGCCTTCTTTGCGGATCGGCTGGCCCTTGCCCTGGCGGACCCGCAAGGAGCGGATCACGCGCGGACCGAATAGAAAGACGAAGAGAAGCGCCGTGATCACCGCGCCGCCGGTGCGGAAGGTGATGTAGCGGAAGATGTTGAGGAATGTGATGTCAGGCGCAAGCTCGGCCAGCCAATAGAGCATTGCCCTCTCCCCCCAAAACGGCGCTTTACGCCGAAACGCTCTCCGCCTCGAACCGGCGCGTGAGCGCCTCGACGAGCGGGGCCATGCGGCTGCCGAGCGACCCCTTGATCATGACTACATCCCCGGGGCGCACGGCCTCGATCAGGCTCCCCGCAAGCTCCTCGGAGGACTTGGCATAAGCGCCCTGACGCCCCGGCGGCAAAGCCTGAAACAGCGAGGCCATGAGCTCGCCGCAGGCAAAGACAACATCTACCCCGGCCCCGTCAACGGCCTCGGCAAGCTCCCGGTGCAGCTTTGGCCCTTCCGGCCCCAATTCCAGCATATCGCCCAGCACCGCCACGCGCCGCCGATATGCGCCGCGCGGGGCAAGACCGAGCGTCGCAAGCGCTGCCCGCATGGAGGCCGGGTTGGCATTATATGACTCGTCGACGATGGCCACCGGGCCCTCTTTGGTCTCGATAACCCGGCGTTGGCCGCGGCCCGCTTGGGCCTGCATATCGGCCAGAGGCCCCGCGGCGCGGGCGAGATCGGCGCCGGCGAGCTTCACGGCCGCCAGCACGGCCAGCGTGTTCTGCACGACGTGACGCCCCGGGGCGCCAACCCGATAGCCGATGCTCTCGCCCAAAATTTCAGCCGTGACGCTGGAGCCGACTGGGTCAAGCTCGCAGGCGAGCAGGCGGGCCTCCGCCCCGTCCGCCTCGCCGAAGCCGACGACGCTGGCGCCGCAGGCGCGCGCATGGCTCGCGAGCCGCTCGTAATGCGGGTTGTCGCGGTTGATGACGGCGGTTCCACCCGGCTCCAGGCCACGGAAAATCTCCGCCTTGGCGTCGGCGATTTCCTCGACGGAACGGAAGAAGCCGAGATGGACCGGCGCCACCGTGGTGACGATGGCGATATGGGGCCGGACGAGGCGTGTCAGGACGTCGATCTCGCCCGCATGGTTCATGCCGATCTCGAACACGCCATAATCGGCCTGCTCCGGCATGTTGGCGAGGCTGAGCGGCACGCCCCAGTGATTATTGTAGGACTTGGACGAGGCGTGCACGGTGCCCGAGGGGCTGAGCGCGAGCCTTAGCGCTTCCTTCGTCCCGGTCTTTCCCGCGCTCCCCGTGACACCAATGACCACCGCCCGCTTCGCGCGGGCGCGGGCCGCACGGCCAAGATCGTTCAGCGCTGTAAACGTGTCGGCGACGCGCACGAGACGCGCCTCGTCGCCTTGGGGAAAGCCGTCCTCGACGACGGCGCACGCGGCACCCGCTTCGAGCGCGGCGGCAACGAAGGCATGACCGTCGCGATTTTCCCCGTGAATGGCGATGAAACCCTCGCCGGGCTCGAGGGTGCGGCTGTCAATCGAGAAGCCGGTGACCTGTGCATCGGGACTGCCCGCGCAACGGCCACGCGTTGCGGCGACGATCTCCCTCAGAGTCCAGAGCGGCTCAGCCAATTCTTGCCTCGTAAGCCAACGCGGCCGCCACCGCGTCATGGTCGGAAAAAGGAATGACCGTCGTGCCCACGGTCTGGCCGGTCTCGTGGCCCTTGCCCGCCACCAGCAGCACATCGCCCTTATTTAGCATAGCGACGGCCTCGGCGATGGCCTGTCCACGGTCGCCGATCTCGACAGCGCCCGGCGCCGCCGCCAGGATTTCGCGGCGGATTTCGCCCGGGTCCTCGCTCCGCGGATTGTCGTC
>CAYUTT010000105.1:0-6658 GCA_964447575.1 uncultured Methyloceanibacter sp. | reverse complement strand
GCGCTTGGGCGGCTTCTCAGGCGCGCGCGAAGCTGCACCATCGTGCAGAACCCCGATGACCGCAGGTTTTTGGTCGATCTCGGCGTGCCAGAGACGTCCATCGCCATCATTTCCGGCTCCGGCATCGATCTCGACAAATATCGGGTCCTGCCCGAGCCTTCACCGCCTGTTACCGCCGCCTTCGTCGGCCGCATGCTGCGGCACAAAGGCGTGATGACGCTGATCGACGCCTTCCGGCGTGCGACCGATAGCGGCACGAAGCTGCGCTTGCTGCTCGCCGGCGATTGCGATCCGGAGAACCCGGGCTCGCTCGCCCCGGAGCAGCTCAGGGAGTTCGCGAGCGCGTTCGGCATCATCTGGCTCGGCCATGTCGATGACGTGCGCGACGTCTGGCGGCAGGCGCATTTCGCCGTGCAGCCCTCGCGAGGCGGCGAGGGCCTGCCCAAGAGCCTGCTCGAGGCGGCGGCTTGCGGCCGCGCCATGGTGGCGACGGACGTGCCCGGCTGCCGCGAGATCGCAATTCCGGGGAAGACGGGGCTGCTCGTGCCCGTGGACGACGTGGACGCGCTCGCCGAGGCGATGACGCGCATGGCCGGGGACGCGGAGATGCGCGCCCGCTACGGCAAGGAAGCGCGCCGCCTGACCGAGACCGAGTTCTCGGCCGAGGTCATCGGCCGTGAGACCGTTTCCGTCTATGACCGCCTGATCGGCCGCTAGCCGGCCGCGCCGTTCTCCGCGCGCATCATGCGCACGATCCCGGCATGCGTTTCGATCGCGGGTCGCCAGCCGGTCGCCATCAGCTTCGACACGTCGACGACGAAGGGGCCGGACACGCGCTCCCAATCCGCCTCCCGCCCGAGCGACGTCAGGATGCGCTTCACCGCGCCTTGCGGCACTTTGACGAGGTGGGCGGGGCGACCCAGCCCCTCGCGCATCGCGCTTACGAGATCGGCGACGCTGATGGGTGCCGCGTCCGCCACGAGATAGGTCTCGTTCCTGGCTTGGGGGGCATCGAGCACATGCGCCACCGCCGAGACGAGATTGTCGAGGGCGAGCAGCGAGCGCTTATTGTCCAGCCCGCCGAAGGGCAGCGGCATCGGCGTTTTGGCAATGGTCGCGAGCGAAGCGATGTTGCCTTTCACGCCCTTGCCGTAGACCACGGCCGGGCGCAGCGCCGTGTAGTCCACGCCGCTCGCCGCAAGCAGAAATTCGGCCTCGAGCTTCGAGCGCCCATACATGTCTGTCGGCTGGGGCTCATCCGCCTCGGTGATGGGGCGGTCCGCCGAGAGGCCGGCTTGCGCGCGGACCGAGGACATCAGCACGATCCTCTCCACCTTACCCTTCGCTTGCGCGGCGAGCTCGCCCACCGCCTCGGCGTTGATCCGGCCATAGACCTCATCGGGGAGGCTGCCCGGCGCGTGCGCGATCCCGGCGAGATGGACGACATGGGTCACGCCGTCGAGGAGCGGCGTCCAGTCGGCCGCCTTGGCGAGATCGGGCATCGCCACGCGCTCCACGTCGCTCGCCGCGATCAGTCCAGCGGGATCTCGCGCGGCCGCGCGCACCTGAAAGCCCTGCCTGGCGAGCGCCGCCACGAGCCGCTTGCCGATGAATCCGGTCGCCCCGGTGACGAGCACGCGCCGCATCGCGTCAGCGCCCCCGCGTGAAGTTGGACAGCACGAACGTGACGGCCGCGGCGCCAATAGCAAACGCGGCGAAGTCGAAGGCCAACGAGCGCGCAAGTGCCGCGGCAATCGCAAGCCCCATCAACACGAGACACAGCGCAAACACCCGGGCCGTCACTTGCGGTACGGGCAGGCCCTGCGCCACCGCCCGTTGATAGAAATGGCTCCGATGCGCGGAGAGCACATGCTCCCCTTTTCGCCATCGCCGGACGATGGTGAGGGCCGTGTCGCTCACCGAATAGAGCGCGAGCAGCAGGCCCGAGACGATATGGGCCTCCGCCACATAGATCAGCATATAGGCCAGGACCAGGCCGATCGGCAGGCTGCCCGCGTCGCCGAGAAAGATCTGCGCCGGATGCTTATTGAACGCCGCGAATCCGAGCGTGGCGCCGAGCAGCGCGAGCGCAACCAGGCCTACGGTTCCGGGGACGAGGCCGAGCGCATAGAGGATCGCGACGCCAAGCGTCATCGGCACGACTTGCGCGACCGTCATCCAGTCGAGCCCGTCGAGAAAGTTGATGGCGTTGACGAAGGCGACCACCCCCACCACGAGCAGGGACCGCTCGACCACAAAAGGCAGAAACTCCGGCATGAGCCGGACGCTGAGCGGCAGCAGGATCACGACGGCGAGCGCGACCAGGGTCTGGATCAGCAACCGCCAGGACACCGAGAGCGCATGCGCGTCGTCGAGGCCGCCGACGATCATCAGGACAGCGGCGCCGAGCAACAGGGGCAGGAGGCTGGGCGGCGGTAAGAACGCTCCGAGGGAAAGCGCCGCGGCGCACACGAGAAGCAGGGCCGCTGTCAGCGCGAACCCGGCGCCTTGCGGCGTGGCCGCGGTGTGCGAGGAGCGCGCGTTGGGCTCGGCCAGCAGATGGCGGACGAGAATCGGCTTGAGAACGAGGATCAGCGCCGCGGTAAGCCCGGCGGCGGCGGCCACGACGGCGGCCCAGGAAACGAAATCGGCCTCCAGCATCTAGTGCAGTGTGCGCGAGATCGGCTGCCACTCATCCTTGGCCGGGACGGAGTGGATCGCGCCGGCCGGTGCATAGCCTTCCACCGTGGTCCGCAGCATGTCCTGGAGCTCCGTCAGGTCGACCCGCTGAATGGCGTCCTCGACATGCTCCAGCGCGGCGATCAGTTCCTCGTAGGCGAGGATGGGTTCGGATGTCTTGAAGATGCGCGGGTGGGTGGTGCCGGTCGCGTTCTCGCCGATCAGCAGCTCCTCGTAGAGCTTCTCCCCCGGCCGCAAGCCCACATACTCGATCGCCACGTCGCCGTCGGGATGGGCTTCGTCCCGGACCTCGAGTCCTGACAGGCGGACCATGGTGCGGGCGAGGTCGTCGATCTTCACCGGCGTTCCCATCTCCAGCACGAACACCTCTCCGCCCGTCGCCATGGCCCCGGCTTGAATCACGAGCTGGGCGGCTTCCGGGATCGACATGAAATAGCGGATCACTTCTGGATGGGTGACGGTCACCGGTCCTCCCGCTTTGATCTGATTGCGGAACAGGCGGACCACCGAGCCCGACGAGTCCAGCACGTTGCCGAAGCGGACCATGGTGAAGATCGTGGCGGCGCCGTCCTGCGCCAGCGCTTGCAGGACGAGCTCGGCGAGGCGCTTGCTTGCGCCCATGATATTGGTCGGCCGCACCGCCTTGTCGCTGGAGACGAGCACGAAGCGTTTCACGCCGAGCTCCTTGGCGGCTTCCGCGACCACGAGCGTACCGAACGTGTTGTTCTGAATGCCTGCGAAGGGATTCACCTCGACGATCGGCACATGCTTGTAGGCGGCGGCGTGATAGATCACCTCCACCCCGTGCTCCTCGATCACGCGCGACACGAGCCTGCGGTCCAGCACGGAGCCGAGAACCTGCACCACCGTGGTCTTGTCCGCCGTGCCTTGCGCGTCCTTCTCCGACCGCCGCTGCATCTCGGCGATTTCGAGGGAGATCTCGTAAAGCGCCGCTTCCGAGACGTCGAACAGGACGAGCGCCTTCGGGCCGAGCTTCAAGAGCTGGCGGCTCAGCTCCGAGCCGATCGACCCCCCGGCGCCCGTGATCATCACGGCCTTGCCGTGCACCTGCGCGGTGAGAAGCTCGATGTCCGGCGCGACGGGATCGCGCCCCAGGAGATCCTCGACCTCGATCGGGCGGAGATCGCTCACCTCCACCCTGCCGGAGGCAATCTCCTCGAGCGCGGGCAGTGTCTTGACCGAAACGGGGTAGTCCTCGAGCACCTTCAATGCCACCCGGCGTTCGCTGCGGAGCGCCGAAGGCGTGGCGAGCAGAACCTCCTCGACATGCTCGTCGGAAATCACCTTGCCGATCTTCTCGGGTCTGACGACCTTGACCCCGTGCACCACCTGGCGGGCGAGGGAGGGATCGGGGTCGATAAAGGCGACGGTCCGGTAGCTCCCGGTCTCGTTTAGAGCGCGCAGGAGCTGAATGCCGATCGGACTGGCGCCGTAGATGATCACGGTCTTCCGTTTGTCGAAGCTGACCGGCTTGAACTGAGGCGCGGACTTGAGCAGGACCGCCCCCATCCACTGGCGGCTGAGGCGGATCAGGCCCGCGGCAATCAAAGCGTAGATCACCACCGCCGAGCGCGGCTGCCCCTTGATACCGCTCATCAAGACCACGAGTGCCCATGCCGTGGCGGCGATCAGCACCGCCATATAGATGCGGGTCGTCCCCTCTGGCCCGATGAAGCGGGTGACGAGCTTGTAAAGGCCGCGCCAATAAAAGACGAGAATCCCGACGACCGGCGCCGCCAGCATCAGCAGGAAGACTTCGGGGGATTCGGGCACGTAAAGCTGGCTGAGGCGCAACGAATAGGCGCCCCATATCGCGATGCCAAGCATCACGAAGTCGTTCGCGATCAGGAACACCCGCTTGAACCAGCGCGGACGCTCGATCAACCAAACGGCGAGAGACATTGCGGCCGCCCCCCTACCGGACCCATGCCCAGCTTAAGAAGATCATCCACCTAGGGAAAGTAGGCTGAACCATAACCGAAGCCTCCGGCAAACGGAAGCAAAGGGATAAGACTATCTGCCAGCCTCCCCGCGCGGGCTTGAGCTTCCTTGGGCTTCCGGTCAATCTCCGGGCCTGTTCGAGGGAGCATGCGGCACGAGGAAATGAACCGGGCGGCGGCGATAGGGATGCGGACGGGGGTGCTCGCAGCGCTCGCGCTGGCGATCGCCCCTGCCACGATGGGGGCGGCGGCGGAGACCGTCACTCTCCTCACGCCTGTGGTCTACGGCACGCATCTTCCGGGGCTCGGCAAGCCGGCCGTGACCCTGGCCAGAACCTTGAAGGAAAGCTCGGACGGGTCGCTGGTGCTCGACCTGAAAGAGCCGGGCGAGGGCACCGCACCCCATGAGATTCTGGACAAAGTGTCGGACGGGAAGGTCGATGCGGGCTTCGCCACGGCCAGCTTCTGGGCGGCGAAGCTCCCCTCCGCGACCCTGTTCGGCGGCTTCCCCTTCGGCCCCGACGCCAAGCGCTACCTCGCGTGGTTCGAGCGCGGCAACGGGCGCAAGCTCTATCAGGAGATGTACGACCAGGCGAAGCTCAAGGTGCATGTCATCCCATGCGCCTTCGGCGGCGGCGAAGCCGGAGGCTGGTTCGCCAAGGAGATCGAATCGAAGAAGGATTTCGAGGGCTTGCGGATGCGCATGTTCGGGGTGGGTGCCCGGGTCATGTCGCGGCTCGGCGCCGTTCCGGTTCTTGTGCCCGGCAGCGGCCTCGCCAAGGCGTTCGACAAGGGCCAGATCGACGCCGCCGAGCTCTATACGCCGGCGGTGGACCAGGCTCTCGGCCTGCAGGATGCGGCCAGGATTCTGTATATGCCCGGCTGGCACCAGCCCGAAACCGTCCTCGAGCTCCTCGTCAACAAGGATCGCTGGGAGGCGCTTTCCGCGGAGCGCCGGGAGCTGATCGAGAGCGCCTGCCGCGAGCTCCTCCAATCGACGCTTGCCGAAAGCGCCACTCTTCAGGCGGCGGCGCTTTCGAGCTTCGCGAAGGACGGAGTCCGCATCCTCGATTGGCCGGACGGAGTGCTCGACGCCTTGCGCGAGGCCTGGGGCGAGGTCGCCAAGGAGGAGGGCACCCGCGACTATTTCTTCAAGGTGATCCTCGACGACCTCGAACGATTCGAAGCCGGCACTACTCCTGCCACCTCAGGCCTGAACGAAGGCAAGCCACCGGCGGCGGGACAGGAGCCCGTCGCCCGCTGACCTGGCTAGTTCGAGAAGGTCTCCAGATAGGCAATAATGTTCGCCCGCTCCGCCGCGTCGGGAATGCCTTGGAAGGCGAGCGACATGGGCGAATCCGGCAGCATCGCCTTGGGGTCGGCGATGAACTGGTCCAAATGCTCCGGGGTCCAGGTGAAGCCTTCCTCGCCGAGTTTCTTCATGCCCGGCGAATAGGCGTAGCCCTCATAGGTTGCCGCGGCGTGTCCGACGATCCCGTTGAGCGGCGGTCCCACCACGACCTGTGCATCCGGCCCCACCTGATGGCAGATGCCACATTTGGCAAAGGCCGCCTTGCCGGCCTCCGCGTCGCCCTCCGCGGCTGCGGGCCCGGCGATGGCGGCAAGCGCCACCGCACCGAGCCCCAATAGCCCAAGTTTCCTCATCTCAATTCTCCTAGTAGACTGCCCAGCGACGTGTTTTCGTCTGTCGACGGCCGCATTCTACCAAGGCCGCGAGGTCCGGCAAAAAGAGCGTCGCGGCACCGTAACTCGGAGCGCTACGAGACGTTCCAGTTTTGAGCCATTTTGGGACTTTGCGTGGCCGCGTATTGCCCGCATCCCGTGCCCATGCGAAAGACTAGCCGAAGCTCTTTACCGTAGGCCCCTCCCGGCGGCCCGGAGCCCTTTGAGATGTCGACACTGATCCTTCCCGATCCGGACCGCGCGGTCTTGGCCCGCCGGAACGACATCGTAAAGCAGCTCAAGCGGCTGGTGCC
>CAYUTT010000104.1:0-6663 GCA_964447575.1 uncultured Methyloceanibacter sp. | reverse complement strand
TTCCGGCTACTTCAAATCGGAGGACGACTACCACGTGGACTGGGAAGGCATGCGCTGGGGCGGCAAGGATAAGGCTGCCGGCCTGAACCAATAGCCATCGCCGCGGGACCGCAGGTCAGATTGGCGCGCGGTCCCGCTCTCCTTCTTCTAGGCGTTTCGGACTTGGCATGGCGCGCTTAGGCCTCTAAGAGCGAGCCATGAACGATTCCAGCCGCCAAACCAAACTCCTGAAGGACTACGCGCCGTCCGACTATCTCGTCGATGAGGTTCACCTCGATGTGGCGCTGGCGCCGAAGGCGACCCGGGTCGCCTCCAGGCTCAGAATGCGCCCCAATCCCAAAGCGCCGACTGACGGGCGGCCGCTCATCCTCGACGGCGAGGCGCTGGTGCTGGAGCGGATCGCGCTCGACGGCAAGGATCTCGCGCCCGGCAACTACACGCTTTCGCCGGACAAGCTCACCATCTCGGCCGTACCTGCGCAACCCTTCACTCTGGACATGGTGGTTTCGTGCGATCCCGACGCCAACACGGAGCTCTCCGGGCTCTATCGCTCGCGCGGCACTTACTGCACCCAGTGCGAGCCGGAAGGTTTCCGCCGCATCACCTATTTCATCGACCGGCCGGACGTTCTCGCCGTCTACACGGTGAGGATCGAGGCCGACCGCGCCGCAGCGCCGGTCCTGCTCTCGAACGGCAACCCTGTCGAAAGGGGAGACATTCCTGATACGAACCGGCACTACGCCATCTGGCACGATCCCCACCCAAAGCCCTCTTATCTTTTTGCCCTGGTCGGCGGCGATCTTGCCTCGGTTCACGACACCTTCACGACAGCCTCGGGGAGGAAGGTCGCCCTCGCAATCTATGTCGAGCCCGGCAAGGAGGATCGTTGCGGCTGGGCCATGGAGTCCCTGAAGCGTGCCATGCGCTGGGACGAGGAACGCTTCGGGCTCGAATACGATCTCGACGTGTTCAACATCGTCGCCGTCAGCGACTTCAACATGGGCGCAATGGAGAACAAGGGCCTCAACATCTTCAACGACAAGCTGGTGCTGGCCCGCCCCGACACCGCGAGCGACGCCGATTATGCCTCGATCGAGAGCGTCATCGCCCACGAGTACTTCCACAATTGGACCGGGGACCGCGTGACCTGCCGCGACTGGTTCCAGCTTTGTCTGAAGGAGGGCCTGACGGTCTTTCGCGATCAGGAGTTCACCGGCGACGTCCGCTCCGGTCCCGTGGAGCGCATCGTCGATGCGCGCAATTTGAAGACAAACCAATTCCCCGAGGATGCCGGTCCCCTCGCCCACCCCGTACGGCCGACCTCCTATATCGAGATCAACAACTTCTATACGTCGACGGTCTACAACAAGGGCGCCGAGGTCTGCCGGATGCTGCAAACGCTGCTCGGGCGCGCCACCTTCCGCAAGGGGCTCGAGCTTTACTTCGAGCGCCACGACGGCCAGGCAGCGACGGTCGAAGACTTTGTCGCCGCCATGGCCGATGCGTCCGGCCGTGATCTTACGCAATTCATGCGGTGGTATACCCAAAGCGGCACACCCGAGCTCGCCTGCTCGCTTGACTACGACCCACACGCCAAGACCGCACGCCTGAAAGTGAGTCAGGTGATCCCCCCAACCCCGGGCCAAACCAGCAAGGAGCCGATGCTCATTCCGCTGAAGGTCGGACTGATCGGTGCAAACGGCGACGAGCTGCCGCTCAAGCTCAACGGGGAGTCGCTGCCGGATGGCCTGCTCGAAGTGACCGAGCGCGAGCAGGTGTTCGAGTTCCACGACCTGCCGGCCCCGCCGACGCCATCGCTTCTACGCGACTTCTCTGCACCCGTGCGCCTCACCACGAGCCTCGATTCCAACCAGATCGAATTTCTGATGATGCACGACAGCGATCCATTCAATCGCTGGCAGGCCGCCCAGACCTATGCGACGAATCTGATGACCGCCGCGGCGCGAAACGGCCTCGACCTAACGCCCGTCACCGGCAAGGAGGCAGTCCACCTCGCCCGGGCGCTGGCTACCACAGTCCGCGATGAGGCACTTGGAACCGCTTATCGCGCGGAGATTCTGAAACTGCCGAGCGAGTCCGACATCGCGCGTGAGCTGGCGCGCAACGTCGATACCGACGCGATCCACGCCGCTCGCGATGCATTGCGGGCCCAGATCGGCAACGCCATCTGCGACACGCTTACCGAGTTTTATGCATCCGCGACGTCGGGTCCCTTCTCTCCTGACCCCGAGAGCGCGGGCCTTCGTGCGCTACGCAACGCGGCCCTCGACCTCCTGGCGGCGACCGGGACGCCCGCGGAGATTGACCGCGTCTTGAGCCACTATCGCGACGCCTCGAACATGACCGACACCATTGCCGGGCTCTTGATTTTGTCGAACCTGCAATCGCCGCTCCGCGACGAAGTCCTGGAGGATTTCTACCAGCGGTGGCAGAACGAACCCCTGGTCCTCGACAAATGGTTTGCCGTGCAGGCCCGGGCAGCGCGGCCCGATTCCGTGGAGGTCGTGCAAGCCCTCCTCGGCCATCCCAAGTTCTCCCTCAAGAACCCGAACCGGGTCCGCTCCTTGATAGGCAGCTTTGCCCATGGGAACCCGACGGGCTTCAACCGGGCCGACGGCGAAGGCTACCGGCTCCTAGCTCATCAGGCGCTCGAGATCGATGGGTTCAACCCGCACGTGGCGGCACGGCTACTCGGTGCCTTCGAGAGCTGGCGGACGCTTGAGCCCGGCCGTCAGACCCAGGCGAAGGCGGCCTTGGAAGGCCTGATGCGGCAGGATCTCTCACCGGACAGCTACGAGATCGTGACGAAAACCCTCGGCACCACCTAGAGTCGAGCGCCTGTCAACGGCTTATTAACTCAATTTCCACAGGTTTCCTCTGGACAGACGCGTCTGTCATCGATTCCATGGATGGAAGCGATTCGGAGATGCGGCAACTTCTCCGGGACCAAGACGCGGGAGAAGAAGGGGGACCGAATGGCGCGGGCGCGTTCTGCGCGGGGCGCGGGAATCTTTCCCATCGCGGGGCCGCAATTGCAGGACCTGCGGGCGATCCTCGACCGCCACCTGCCCTCGACCGAGAACCTGCGCCGGCTGGTTCCCATCCTCGTCATTGGCTTCGCGGCAATCGCCGCCATCGGCTTCTCCTATCAGATCGGCAACGGCAAGACCGCGAGTTTCGAATCGGCTCAGCGCCAGCTTGAGCTGACTGCAGACGTCACGGCCCTCAATCTTCAAGCCGAGACTCTGAGCTCCAGCACCGACTGGCAGGGCCCGCTGGCCGGGAGCCTCCCCAAGGGTGCTACCCGCGATGGCCGCACCGCTCTGCTGGCCGACGCGGAAGGCGAGATCCACGCACGCGCTCCGATCGACAGCGCCTACAGGGGTAATCTCCTGACGATTCTCGGCCCGCAGCAGCCTCTCACAATCATGGGGGCCAATGCGGGCGTCCTGCGCGTTACCCTCCTCGACGGCACCGATGCACTTGTGACGGTGCGAAACGTCCCGAAGACCGATGCTCAATTGACTTTCATCCAACCCGTCGGCGATGCGCTTTCGGCCTGGCGAAAAGACGCTATCGTCGAGATCGCGCTCCTTGTATGCGCGGGATTGGTGCTGGCCCTGATCGCCGGTAGTCTGTGGTATCTGGTCCCGGCAATTAACATTCGCCACAACGACGACGCTCTCGCCGAGGAGCTGACCGAGGCCCTCCCCGGCTGCGGTGTCTGGCGTTGGAATCTCGCTCGCGGCCACGTCCATTGGTCGGCGCCCATGTACCGCCTGCTCGGACTGGAGCCCGCCGCCCTACCGATGTCCTTCGGCGTGCTCGCCAGAGCGCTCCATCCCGACGACGATCTGCGGGCCGAGATCGACCGCCATCTGCGCGAAGGCGACTCCCTGTTCGACCAGTGCTTTCGGCTGCGTCATGCCGAGGGTCATTGGGTCTCCCTGCGCCTGCGCGGCCACATCACCCGCAACGTTTCCGACAGCGAGCCTTACCTCACCGGCATGGCCGTTATGGCGGACCAGGATGCCACCCCGGGTTCGCCGGACGCAAATGCCCGGCTGCGCGACGCTGTGGAGACCATCTCCGAAGCCTTCGTGTTGTGGGACAATCAGAACCGGCTGGTCATGTGCAACAGCAAGTACCAGCAGTTCCACGGACTTGCCGACGATACAGTACGGCCCGGCAGCCCATATGATGAGGTTATCGCCGCCGCCTCCGAGCCGATCGTTTCCAAACGCATCGCGGTTGCCGGTAGAGACGCGGACGACTCCCGCAGCTACGAGGCACAGCTCGAGGACGGCCGTTGGCTTCACATCAATGAGCGCCGCACCCGCGACGGCGGCTATGTCAGCGTGGGGACCGACGTTACCGTGCTGAAGGAGAGCCAGACACGGCTAGCCGAGAGCGAGCAGCAGCTTCGGGCCAGTGTGGCCGAGCTCAGGCTTTCGCGCCGTGAGCTCGAGCACCAGAAGCAGCAACTGGTCGATCTCGCCGAGAAATACGCGCTGGAGAAGAATCGTGCGGAGGCGGCAAACCGGGCGAAGTCCGAGTTCCTTGCCAATATCAGCCACGAGCTGCGCACACCGCTGAACGCCGTGATTGGCTTTTCCGAAGTCATGCAGCAGGCGCTGTTTGGCCCGCTCGGCCATCCCAAATACGATGAGTACGCCCGCGATATCTACGCAAGCGGCGCCTACCTGCTCGAGGTCATTAATGACATCCTCGACATGTCCAAGATCGAAGCTGGCCGGATGACGCTCGATGTCAGCACTGTGGATGTGGCGGATATCGTCGAGGACAGCATGAAGGTGGTGAGCCAAACGGCCGCCGAGCGCAGCATCACGCTTGAGCACCACGGTCCGGCTCATCTCAACATCGAGGCGGATCGTCGCGCCCTGAAGCAGGTCTTCCTCAATCTGCTTTCCAACGCCGTCAAGTTCACCCGCGACGGCGGCAGCGTCGATGTCCATCTATCGCGTATCCGGGGTCAGGTGAAGATCGCCATCAAGGATACTGGCATCGGCATTGCCGAAACCGACATCGCCAAGCTCGGCAGACCTTTTGAGCAGGTCGAGAATCAATTCTCCAAAAGCCATCAGGGCAGCGGTCTGGGCCTCGCCATCTCCCGCGCGCTCGTCGAACTGCACGGCGGCACTTTGCAGATCAAGAGCCGCGAGAGTCAGGGCACCACGGTCACCTGCACCCTTCCCGCCCGCGCCATCACGCCCGCTGACAAACATCAGTTTGCCGAAAGCGCTTAACGCCTTCCGACCCCGTCCGACGCCCGCCTGCGCCCGTTCCCGGGAAATTCATTCGCTCGAATTTTCACCAATCTTTCTAGGTTAATCCTAACTCCAGACGACAGGTTCTCAGCCCAATACGGGCCCTCATTTCATGCCCAATAGGGCGGCCTTAATTGGCTAATGGGGGAATCATGTATGACCACCGTTTTGGACCGTCACCGGTCGTCTGCGTTATTGATCGCAAGCCGCATATTCGAAGATTCATTCGAGAGGCCCTGGGGGAGTTCGGTCTCGGCGTCTATGATTGCAGAGATCCGCGCGACATCAGACGCTTGGTAGCGAAGCGGCCGCCCGAGCTTCTAATTCTCGGACGGACAAGCTCGGATTCTGCACGAGAATTCTTGGGACGATTGGTAGAAGCCGGATTTCAGGGGCAGGTACTGCCGCTTGCTCCGCGCGAGAGCGACGTGACGTATGACGCTCAGGAACTCACAAAAGCGCTGAACCTGACGATCCTTCCGCCACTGCCTACGCCCTTCAGCAAGGAGAGATTGCTTGAGAGCATCGCATTTTTCCGGAACAGTCGGCAAGTCATTGCGACTTGTCTGAGGCGGTAAGAGAGGATTGGCTGGAGCTTTGGTATCAGTCGAAGATCGATACACGGACACTGGTGATGCGCGGCGCCGAGGCTTTGCTGCGCGTCAGGCATCCCATTTGGGGTATCGTGCCCGCCACATTTATGATTCCCGATGACGGAGACCCGCGCGTTCTGGCCATTTCCGAAGCGGTGATCGCCCTTGCTCTCGAGGACTGGCAGCACTTCTTCTTCGAGCGAGGTCCGGTCGAGATTGCTATCAATCTTCCGGTCAGCTTTCTGCAGCGTCCCGAGGCAATCGATTACCTCCACCAAATGCTGCCGCGCGACCGGGGCTTTGAGGGCTTGATCGTCGAAAGCAACGGAACGGACATCGCTCGAAACCTTGCCCTGACACGAGACATCGCAAAACGGCTTCGCTTGCGCAAAATCGCCCTTTCGATCGACGATCTCGGTGCCGAATGGTTTTCGTTCACCGGACTGAGCGACTTTCCCTTCGTGGAGATCAAGGTCGACCGAAAGCTCATTTCGGGTTGCGCCAAGGATCGGCTGAAGCAGTCGCTCTGCCGTCGCATACTCATGCTCGCCAATAGCTATGGCGCGCGCACGGTCGCGGAAGGTGTCGAAACCTGGGCGGATTTTCTCACCGTTCGGGAGCTGGGTTTCGATCTGGCCCAGGGTTTTCTATTCGCAAAGCCGATGAGCGCGCGAAAGTTCGCCCAGACGCCGTGGATTCACCGTGACCCTAGAGCGCTTTCCGAGCTGATTGAATCGCGGGGGATTCCCGAATCGGCTGAG
>CAYUTT010000103.1:0-6721 GCA_964447575.1 uncultured Methyloceanibacter sp. | reverse complement strand
TATCCGCCGTTATCGGGCCAAACCAAATAGTTGCCAACGACAACTATGCGGAGGCTCGTCTCGCTGCGTAGTCAGCGCGATAGCCTGAAGTTGAAGTCCTAACCTCCTCGCAGGGGTTAGGCGCGGTTTCGGAGGGCACCGGGCAACAGAAGCCCTCCACTTTGCTGACGGGGTGACTTCCTACGTCGCGGAATTTGGAGCGGCGCCGCTCATGGCAGACGATGAAATTCGGTACGACGTCCTGACGCAGGATGCCCTGCGCGGCGTCGTCCGCGAGGTGCTGACCCAGGTGCAGCGTCAAGGTTTGCCCGGAGAGCATCATCTCTACATCGCCTTCGACACCGGCGCCGACGGCGTCTCCGTCTCGAAGCGCTTGAAAGAGCAATATCCCGAGGAGATGACGATCGTCCTCCAGTACCAGTTCTGGGATCTGATCGTGACCAACGAGCGCTTCGAGGTGAAGCTCTCCTTCTCCAATGTGCCGGAGCGGTTGGTCGTACCGTTCACCGCGGTGAAGGCGTTCTACGACCCGTCCGCGCAGTTCGGCCTTCAGTTCGGCAAGCCCGGCGCGGCCAACGATTCGGCGCGCCAGCACATGGCCTCGGCACTGCCGGACCTCGTGAGCGAGCCGGAAGAGCCGCCGCGGGCGATGGATCCCGCGCCCGAAGAGGCGCCCGCCGAGGCGCCGAGCGCCGAGGTGGTGATGTCGCGCCCGCCGGCCCAGGTCGTGCAGCTCGACCGTTTCCGCAAAAAGTAGCCCTCTTACAGCGCAGTGCCCAAGCTTTAGGCAGGACAGTCGCGGCCGTTTGGCCTTAGACATCCCTATCGGCTGCCTGCAATTGGGCGCCCGGCCGAGGCGGCCCTTGGGGCGTTTGGCGGGGGAAGCGTTGAACAGGATCGAATCTGTCGAGCGGACAGCCCCGGCTGCCCCGTCACCGCTCGCCCCCGTCCAAGACTATCTCGCCGATCTTCACGCGCGCGTCTCGAAGGTGACCGGCGGCGCGCCCGCGGATTACATCCCCGAGCTCGGCAAGGTCGATCCGAAGCTGTTCGGCATCGCCATCGCCACCGTCGACGGACAAATCTATGCCGTGGGGGATTCCGATATCCCCTTCACCATTCAATCGGTGTCGAAGCCGTTCATGTACGGCCACGCGCTGCAGCATTACGGCCGGGCGAGCGTCCTGAAGCGCGTCGGCGTCGAACCCACCGGGGAGGCATTCAACTCCATCGTGCTCGACGAGGTGGCCAACCGCCCCTTCAACCCGATGGTGAACGCCGGCGCGATCGCCATCGCCGAGACAATGCCGGGCGCGACGCAGGCCGAGCGGATCGCCAACATGCTCGATCTGTTCTCGAGTCTGGCCGGGCGCAAGCTCGGTATCGACGAGGCTGTGTTCGCTTCCGAACTGGCGACCGGGCATCGCAACCGCGCCATCGCCTACATGATGCTCAACACGGCGATGATCGAGCGCGATCCCAACGAGGTGCTCGATCTTTATTTCCGCCAATGCTCCGTCAACGTCACGGCCTGCGACCTCGCCGTCATGGCCGCGACACTCGCCAATGACGGCAGGAACCCGCTCACGGGCCAGTCGGTGTACGACACGCAATATGTGCGCGATATCCTCACCGTGATGAACTCCTGCGGCATGTACGACTATGCGGGCGAATGGGCCTACGAGGTCGGCACGCCCGCCAAGAGCGGCGTGTCGGGCTGCATCATCGCGGTGATTCCGGGCCAGATCGGCATCTGTGTGTTCTCTCCACCCATCGACAGGCAGGGCAACAGCGTGCGCGGCATCAAGGTCTGCCGGGACATCTCGAGCGAATTCGAGCTGCATGCCTTCAACAACCGCACCAATGTCCGCAGCGTCATTCGCCGCGAGTATCGGGCCGATGTGGTGCGCTCGAACCGCCTCCGCACACCCGAGGAGCGCAAGGTCCTGGCGGAGACAGGCGGCCAAGTGGCGGTGCTGGAAGCGCAAGGGGCGCTGTTCTTCGGCTCCACCGAGCAGCTGTTGCGCAAGCTATCTCTTGTCGCCGCCGATTCCCGCTACGTGATCGTCGACTTCAAGCGCGTGCACCTCGCCGACATCGCGGCGCGGAAGCTGATCGTGCGGACGGCCAAGTCGATCGCCGGCACGGGGATCGAACTCGTATTCGCCGCGATCGCCGAGACCGGCCCGCTGGAACGGCTGATCCGCGATCTAGCGGAAAGCGCGGAGGGCCACCGCATCCGCCTGTTCCACGACGCGGATGCAGCGCTCGAGTGGTGCGAGGACCAACTCCTGACCGGCTCGGCCGTGGCCGGCAGGGAGACGAAGTTCGCCATCTCGGAGATCGATCTTTTCAACGGTCTCAGTGCGGAGGAGCGCAAACTGGTCGAAGGGATTGTCAGGCCGCTCGTGTTCGAGAAGGGCGACGTGATCATCCGCGAAGGCGACGACGCCAAGCTGTTCTTCGTGCTCGCCCGGGGCACGGTCAGCGTGCAAATCAAGCTTCACGGCGAGGGCCAGCGGCGCAAGCGCGTGGCGTCCATCGGCCCGGGCCTGACCTTCGGCGAAATGGCGCTGCTCGACGGCGGCAAGCGCTCGGCCGATATCGTCGCCAATGAGAAGGTCATCTGCTACGGGCTCGGCGTCGAGGAGTTGCACGAGCTCGCGGCCGACCATCCCAATATCATGATCACCATCCTCTCCAATCTGACGCGGGAATTCTCCGAGCGGCTGCGGCACGCCAACGAGGAGATCGGCGTCCTCGAATAGGCGCCCTAGGCGACCGGTGCGGGCGCAGGCGCAGGCGCCGCACGCGGTTCGTTCGAGGGCGTGAGGGGCACGTTCAACTCGACGTAGAGACCGACCGGCCTGAAATCGACCTTGGTCTCGCCGCCGAGATTGTGGCGGATGCCCTTCTCGATGAGCTGGGTGCCGAAACCGCTCCTGCCGACCTTCGGTGGAACAGGCGGCGTGCCGCGCTCCTCCCAGACGAGGAGCAGGCGGTTGCCGCGCGCGGTCTTCCAGCTCACGCCGAGCTGGCCCGCGCTCTGGGACAGCGCCCCATACTTCACGGCATTGGTGGCGAGCTCATGCAGGGTCATGGCGAGGATGGAGGTGCATTGGGGCGGGAGAAGCACGTCCGGCCCCTTGACGACGATTTTCGGGCCGTCCTCGCGGCGATACGGATCGAGCTCGCGCTCGACCATGGCCTTGAGGCTCGCGCCCGACCATTGCGATTCGAGCAAGAGGTCGTGCGCCCGGTGCAGGGCCTGGAGCCGCTCGGCAAGCGTCTGCGCCATGGCTTGTGCCGACTTGCTGGTCGCCTGGCGCAGGCTCGCCTGCACCAGGGACTGCACGATGGCGAGGGCGTTCTTCACGCGGTGATTGAGCTCGCCGACGAGCATGGTCTGCCGCTGCGCGGTCCGCCTCCGCTCGGTGACATCGCGGAACACGAGCACGGCACCCGCCAGCGTGCCGTCATAGCCGACGATCGGCGCGCCGCTATGCTCGACCGGGAGTTCCTTGTCGTCGCGCGTGAGAAGGAGCGCGCCGGATTCGAGCCGGGTCACTTCGCGCTCGCGCAGCGCCTTGAGCGCCGGGTCGTCGACCGATTTGCGCGTGGCCTCGTCGATGACGCGGAAGACCTGCCAAATGGGCCGTCCCCTCGCCTCCGCGGCCGTCCAGCCGGTCAGTTGCTCGGCCACTTTGTTGAGCAGAAGCACGCTGCCGCTCGGATCGGTGGCGATGACGCCGTCGCCGATGGAACCCAGCGTCGTGGACAGCCACTCGCGCTGACCGCGCAAGTCCATGATCGCCACCTGGCGGTCATGGTCGGCATGCCTGACGGCGCCGATCGTGGCCCAAGCGAACACGGCGAGCACGACGACGCTCGCCACGGCGAAGATGGCGAGGGTCGCGGCGCTGTCGTACAGCGTCTGCACCTCGGCTTGGCGTGCGAACCAGCCGATGACCAGCGGCAGAACGAGAATGCCGGGCAAGAGCCGGCGCAGCATCTCGCCGGCCGGCGATCGCTCCACGATCGCCGCGGCGATACCATGCTCAGGCGAGGCGGCGAGGAGACCGACCCCGAGAAGCGCCACGCTCAGCGCGCCAAACGCCGTCATGGGCGTGAACGGAAACGGATAGGCGTGGGTGGCGACGCCATAGGCCTGCCCCGCGACCACAATCAGCACTTGCGCCAGCATGACCAGCGCAATCGCCTGGCTGAACACGGACAGCACCGGGCCCCGTTTGGCATAGAGCAGCGCAAGACCGAAGAGCACCAGCGCGCCGACGACCCCGGGCGCCGTCGGCACCGGGGCTCCCTCCGTTCCCGGCGGCATCAGCGCCTCGTCGATGCCAAAATCGATCCCGAGTACGTCCTGGGCAAAGATGGCCAGGCCAACGGCAACCAGGAAAAGACCGATCAGGCGCGCAAGCACCCGCAAGCGCTTGAAGGTGAAGCACAAGAGCCCAAGGCCCGCGGCGATGACGCCCAGCGCCGCATTGGGGGTCATGCCGGCGAGGTTTGGCAGGCCCTCGCTGGGAATGATCCCCAGCCACATGGCGAGCACGACCTCGCCGATGACACAGACGATGACGCCGGCAAGCCGCGCGAACGCAACCGACAAACGGGCCCCGCGGGGCTCTGGCAGCGCAATTTGGGTCGAGGTTTCCGTCACGCGCCTTCCTCGCCTGGCCCCCCGGCGAAGCCCGCCGCAAGCGGTTCGGGCATCCCGCGCTCGAAGGAAGCTGGAATGATCGCGACGAGCCTGGTTCTCTCACCCTCGTGCACGATGTTATAGCCTAGGCGCGAAATACCCGATAGCCGATCGGCGGACGCCACCAGGCTCGCGGCCCGCTCGGATGACGATTGGATAAAACAAGGAAATGCAACCATGCCCCTAGCTGACGGCTCCCAGTCTTCCGCGCGTCCCCGCACCGAGACGGACGCGTTCGGACCGATCGAGGTTCCGGGCGACCGTTATTGGGGGGCGCAGACCGAGCGCTCGCGGCAAAACTTCAAAATTGGCGACGAGCGCATGCCGAAGCCGCTGATCCGCGCCATGGCCCAGGTAAAGAAGGCCGCGGCGCTCGCCAATCTCGAGCTGGGCCGCCTCGACGAAACCTTGGCCGGGGCCATTGCCACGGCGGCAGGCGAAATCGTCGACGGCAAGCTCGATGGTCACTTCCCCCTGGTGGTCTGGCAGACCGGTTCCGGCACCCAGACCAACATGAACCTGAACGAGGTGATCGCCAACCGGGCCAGCGAAATCCTGGGCGGCGAGCTGGGCACCAAGAAACCGGTTCATCCCAACGATCACGTCAATCTCGGCCAGTCCTCCAACGATACGTTCCCCACGGCAATGCATGTCGCAGCGGCCGAGGAGATCGCCTATCGGCTCAATCCGGCGCTTGCCCGACTCTACCAGGCACTCAAGGACAAGGCTGAAGCGTTCCAGGACGTGCTCAAGATCGGCCGCACCCACATGCAGGATGCCACGCCCCTGACCCTAGGACAGGAATTCGGCGGCTATGCGGCGCAGATCGACCACGGCATCGAGCGCGTGAAGATGTCGCTTCCGGGGCTTTATGCCCTGGCCCAAGGGGGCACGGCGGTCGGCACGGGCCTCAACACCCACCCCCGTTTCGCCGAGCTCTTCGCGGCCAAAATCGCGGAAATGACGAAGCTTCCCTTCGTCACCGCGGAGAACAAGTTCGAGGCGCTCGCCTCCCACGACGCCTTCGTGTTCGCCCACGGCGCGCTGGCGACGGTCGCCACAGCCATGTTCAAGATCGCGAACGATATAAGGCTGCTCGGCTCCGGGCCCCGCTCCGGTTTCGGCGAGCTTCTCTTGCCCGAGAACGAGCCCGGTTCCTCGATCATGCCCGGCAAGGTGAACCCGACGCAGTGCGAGGCGGTGACCATGGTCTGCGCCCAAGTGATGGGGAATCAGACCACCGTCGCCTTCGCGGGAAGCCAAGGCCATCTCGAGCTCAACGTGTTCAAGCCGGTGCTCGCTTACGCCATGCTGCAATCGATCAGGCTGCTCGGCGACGTGGCCGATAGCTTCACCAAGAATTGCGTGGTCGGCATCGAGGCGAACCGCGAGCGCATCAAGGAGCACATGGAGCGCTCGCTGATGCTGGTGACCGCGCTTACCCCGCATATCGGCTACGACAAGGCGAGCGAGATCGCGAAGCACGCGCATAAGCGCGGCTCGACCTTGCGCGAGGAGGCGTCGCGGCTCGGCCACGTGGAGGAAGAGGATTTCGACCGGCTGGTGCGCCCCGAGGACATGATCGAGCCGAAGGACTAGCCGCTCGTCCGCGCATGCAGAAAGCCCGCAACAAGCGTTCTCTTACCATCGCGCGGCATCGCACCAGCGTGTCCGTGGAGGACGCGTTCTGGACGGCGCTCACCCGTATCGCGAAAGACGAGGGCAAATCCATCGCGGCGCTGGTCCGCGAAATCGACGAGGGGCGCGCCGCGAACGAAAAGGCGGCGACAAGTCTGTCGGCGGCTATCCGGATTTACGTGCTCGAACGGGCGCAGGCGAAGGGCTAAGCGCGCTAAAAGCCGCCGCCGAAGATGCTGTAGTTCTTCTTCCAAGCGTCCGGCGCCTCCCGCTTGCGGCGCTGCTGCCGGCGCGGCGCGGGCGCAGGCGCAGGCGCTTCCTCGATCACGCTCTCCGCATCGACCAAGGCGGGATCGGTGCCCA
>CAYUTT010000102.1:0-6725 GCA_964447575.1 uncultured Methyloceanibacter sp. | reverse complement strand
CGCTGTGGTGGCGGCCGGCGCCGCCGTGTCGTCGCCGGCGACCGCGCTGAGCTGCAGGGATTGTCCGCCAAGAGCCTCAGGGTCCGTGAACAGCGTGAAGAGGTAGAAGCCGGAGAACCCGGCCAGCATGATCCAGAGAACGGCGAAAGCGCCTCGCACAACGCCCGGCCCGCTGCTTGTCCGCCGACGTTTTGCCATGGGGATTCGAACCTCCGCGTGCAAGATTTGGGCGCAAAAGCGTCCTGAGTATGGCTTTCGCTCAGATTGCCCTGTGGTGGTTGCGAGATTACTCGCTCCATGCGCGCGGTCAATTTCCCCGTAAGGTTTAGGGCCCGACTTTCGCATCAGGAGGGCTGTGGCCCTCAAAGGCGCTTTGGACTAGACAGTCCGCATTTAGGGAAAGTTCGCATAGCAATGCGATCTTCGGGCCCCCGCGGGAAGAGGCAACGACCAACGGCATGACGCAATCATCGGCCCTCGCCATCGTCCTTGCTGCCGGCAAGGGCACGCGCATGAAATCCGACCTGCCCAAGGTGCTGCACCGCCTGGCCGGCGCGCCGATGCTCGTGCATGTGTTGCGCGCGGCGGCCGCGGCTGGGATCGCGCGGACGGCCCTCGTGATCGGACCGGATATGGACGGCGTGAGCCAGGCGGGGCTTGCCGTGGATCCCACGCTCGAAGTGTTCCTTCAGCCGGACCAGCTCGGCACGGCCGATGCGGTGAAGGCCGCATCCCCGGCCATGCCAAGCGCGCCCGGGACTGTTGTCGTGCTCTATGGCGATACGCCGCTCCTCCGGGCCGAGACGCTGAAGGCGGTGCTGGGCGAGCTCGATGCCGGCGCCGACCTCGCGGTCATCGGCTTCGAGGCGGCGGACCCGACCGGCTATGGTCGGCTGTTGTTCGACGAGCAGGAGCGGCTGTCAGGCATCCGCGAGGAGAAGGACGCGACGCCCGCCGAGCGCGCGCTCACGCTCTGCAATTCGGGCATCATGGCCTTCCGCTCGAGCGAGACGCTCGCCGCGCTGCTTGCGCGGATCGGCAACGACAACGCCAAGCGGGAATATTATCTCACCGATGCGGTGTCGCTCGCGTGGCAGGATGGCTTGCAGACACGCGTCGTCCTGTCGAACGCGGAGGAGGTCCTCGGCGTGAATTCCCGCGCCGAGCTCGCCGCCGCCGAAGCCGTCATGCAGCGGCGCTTGAGAATCGCCGCCATGGAGAACGGCGCCACGCTGGTCGCGCCCGAAACGGTGTTCTTCAGCTACGACACGGCGGTCGGCCGCGACGTGACCATCGAGCCGAACGTGGTGATCGGTCCCGGCGTGACCATCGAGGGCGGCGCCACGATCCTGGGCTTCTGCCATCTGATCTCATCGCGGATCGGCCCCGGCGCCACGGTCGGGCCCTTCGCGCGGCTGAGGCCCGGCGCCGATCTCGCCGAGAACGCCCATGTCGGAAACTTCGTCGAGATCAAGAACTCGCATGTCGCCGAGGGCGCCAAGGTTAACCATCTCACCTATATCGGCGATGCGAGCATCGGCGCGAAGGCTAACGTTGGCGCCGGCACCATCACCTGCAACTACGACGGCTTCGCCAAGCATCGAACCGACATCGGCGCTGGTGCGTTCATCGGCTCCAACAGCTCGCTCGTGGCGCCGGTGAAGATCGGCGACGGCGCCTATATCGGCTCCGGCAGCGTCATCACCAAGGACGTGCCCGCCGATGCTCTGGCCGTTTCCCGCGTGCCGCAAGAGGAGAGGGCCGAGTGGGCCGCCAAGATGCGGGCGCGGCGGACCCGCGACAAGACGAAATAGATCGGCTCCGCGTCCTCCCCGAGCCAGGCAACACCCCGCAACAAAGGGACATAGCTCGTGAATTGCGACACACCGTGCGTCCGTTTAGGCAAGATTCCGGGATCGAGGGAGTAGGGGGCCATGTGCGGCATTGTCGGCGTCCTCGGCAAGGGACCTGTGGCGGAACTGCTGGTCGACGGGCTGAAACGCCTCGAATATCGCGGCTACGACTCGGCCGGCGTGGCGACGCTGGAGAATGGGCGGATCGACCGGCGGCGGGCCCAGGGCAAGCTGCGCAATCTCGAGGAGTTGTTGAAGGTGCAGCCGCTCCACGGCGACACCGGCATCGGCCACACCCGCTGGGCGACCCACGGCAAGCCGAGCGAGGAGAATGCGCATCCGCACATGACCGACGACGTCGCCATTGTGCATAACGGCATCATCGAGAACTTCCGCGAACTGAAGGCGGAGTTGATGACGGAAGGAGCGCCGTTCACCAGCGATACGGACACCGAAGTGATCGCCCATCTCATCACCCGCGAGATGCGGGCGGGCAAGGACCCGGTCGCGGCGGTCTACCAGACTTTGAACCGGCTCCAAGGCGCCTTCGCCCTCGCCATGATCTTCCGCGGCTACGACAACCTCATGATCGCGGCGCGGCAGGGAAGTCCGCTCGCCATCGGCTACGGCGACGGCGAGATGTTCGTCGGCTCCGACGCCATCGCGCTCGCCCCCTTCACCGACCGCATCGCCTATCTGGAAGACGGCGATTGGGCCGTCATCACGCGCGAAGGCGCAGCTATCCGCGACCGTGCGGGTGCAGGCGTCGAGCGCCCCATCGCCCGCTCGCTGGCCGCCGGACTCCTCGTCGACAAGGGCAATTATCGCCACTTCATGGCCAAGGAGATTCACGAGCAGCCGGAAGTGGTCGGCCATACGATCGCGCACTACCTCGATCTTGCGACCTACCGCGTGGATCTGCTGGCGCTGCCGCTCGACTTCGCGCGCGTGAGCCGGCTGTCGCTGTCGGCCTGCGGGACCGCGTTCTACGCCTGTCTTGTCGCGAAATATTGGTTCGAGCGCTGGGCCAAGCTCCCCGTCGATGTCGATATCGCCTCGGAGTTCCGCTATCGCGAGATCGCCATGACGCCGGGTGGTGCCGCGCTGTTCGTCTCCCAATCCGGCGAGACCGCCGACACGCTCGCCTCGCTCCGCTACTGCCGCGAGCAGCGCCAGCAGGTGCTGTCCATCGTCAATGTGCAGGAGTCGTCCATCGCGCGGGAGTCGGACGCGGTTTTGCCGACGCTGGGCGGCCCCGAGATCGGCGTCGCCTCCACCAAGGCCTTCACCTGCCAGCTCACCGTGCTTGCGTGCTTGGCCATCGCCGCAGGCAAGGCGCGCGGCGCGATCGATACGGCTCTCGAGGCCGAGCTCGTGAAAGCTCTGGTCGAGGTTCCGCGACACATGGCGACGATCCTCAGCGACGAGCGCCCGTATGAGACCCTGGCGCACAAGCTGTCGAAGGCGCGCGACGTGCTCTATCTCGGGCGCGGATCGAGCTACCCGCTCGCACTCGAGGGCGCGCTCAAGCTGAAGGAGATCTCCTACATCCACGCGGAAGGCTATGCGGCGGGCGAGCTGAAGCACGGACCGATCGCGCTGATCGACGGGACCGTGCCGGTGATCGTCATTGCCCCGCGCGACGACCTCTACGACAAGACTGTCTCCAATATGCAGGAGGTGGCGGCGCGCGACGGCAAGATCGTCCTTATCAGCGATGCGGATCCCGCGAGCGTGGGCTGCGCCATCCAGGCGGCCCTGCCGGTGCCTGCGGTCCATCCCTTCGTGACGCCGCTGGTCTATGCCCTGCCGGTCCAACTTATTGCCTACCACACGGCGGTCTTCATGGGCACCGACGTCGACCAGCCGCGAAATCTCGCAAAATCGGTCACCGTGGAATAGTCTAGGGCCTCGGATTTGCCCGATTTCTTTGCTTGAGCAAGGATATGGCGGATCATCGGAAGTCTTTCCGGCCGCGCCGTCTATCGCGTGACGGGCGCCTTCTTCCGCGCGGCCGCCTTTTTGGCGCCGCGCTGGCACTGCTTGGCGCGCTTCTCCTGGCCGGGCCGGCCTTTGCCCAGGACATCGGCCTGAGGAACGGCAAAGCCTCGCTTGACGCCGGAAAATATGACCAGGCGGCTCGCCAGCTTTCCGCCACCGTGAACGATCAGAGAGCGACGCCTGCCCAGGCCGCCGAGGCCCTCTATCTGCGGGGCATCGCCTATCGCAAGCTCGGCCAGCCCGGTCGTGCCATCGCCGATCTCGGCGCGGGCATCTGGCTGGGCCTCTCCGGTTCCGACAAGGCGAGAGCGCTCGTGAACAAGGGCCTCGCCTATCGGGCCGTCGGCCTTACGAGCCAGGCCGAGGCGGCCTTGTCCGAAGCCCGGCGCGCGAGCCCGGGCGAGGCCGAGAAGTTCCTTTCCCAGGACGGCGCGACGGCCGTGGCAACCGCAGGCTCCGAGTCCTTCTCGTCAGAGGGGTCCTCGTCAGGCTCGTCGGGCGAGAGCGTCTGGAGCCGGATCGTGCCGGGCTTCGGCTCTACGAGCAGCCCGCCGCCGGCACCGGCCGCGGAGGCCGCTGCGCCATCGCCGGCACCGGCACCAACGGCCGAAGCGGCGCCGTCTAGCGGTTGGAGTGCCTCCGTAAGCGAGAGGGGTACTGAAGAGGGCGGCACCACCCGCGTGGGGCGCTGGTTCGGCTCTTTGACGGGTGAAAGCGCGCCCGCGCCGGAACAAGCCGCAGCCCCCGTAACGCCCGCCCCGGCTCCGGCGCCACAGACGACAACCTCCGCGCCCAAGACCGCCGCCGCGCCCCCATCCTCTGCGAGCTGGTCTGCGAATACAACGACGACGTCCGCTGCTGCGGAAAGCGAGGGCGGCACCGCGGTTGGGCGATGGTTCGCGCGGGCGACGGACTCGGCTCCGTCCACGGCCGTGACCGAGACTCCGCGCGCCGCACCGCGTGGAGGCGGCTATACCGTGCAACTCGCCAACAGCCGCTCGCAAGCGGAAGCCCAGGCGCTTTGGAAGCAGGCACAACGTTCGAACGCGCAGCTCGCAAGCGCCGCGCCGCGGATCGAGAAAGTTGATATTGGCAGTTTCGGTACGTTCTACAGCGTCAAGATCGGGCCCTTCGCGGACGAGGCCGAGGGCGCGAGGATTTGCAATGCATTGAAGCGGGGCGGGACCGATTGCTCGGTCGTCGCTCCGGATGGGCCTTAAGAGTCGTAAAGATTTGCACACTAGGCTTTGCGCCTTGCCCCCATTCCGTCATCGTTCGCATCAGTATGACGTGCTAGGAGCCTTTATCTTGAGCTTCCCGATCCCCAAATCCCCTGAAACGGTATGACCTCGAAACACGAAAACAAGAAAGACGCCGATCGGACCCCCGAGCGCCAAGACGAGCAGGAAGACCAGCTCGGTCTCTTCGGCGCGCTCGAGCCGACCTCGTCGCATATCGGCGCGCGGTTGCGCGGCTATTTCCTGACCGGCCTCATTGTCGTCGGGCCGGTCGCCATCACCATCTACGTGGCCTGGTGGTTCATCAACCTGGTCGATGGCTGGGTAAAGCCGCTCATTCCCCAGTCTTATCTGCCGGAGACTTATCTCCCTTACAGCATTCCTGGCGTCGGCCTGATCGTCGGCATCCTGGCGCTGATGCTGATCGGCGCGCTCACGGCCAATCTGTTCGGCCGCACCATCGTGAGCTACGGCGAGATGATGCTCGACCGCATGCCGGTGGTGCGCGGCGTTTACCGCCTGCTCAAGCAGATCTTCACCACGGTGTTCTCGAAGACGGGCACCTCCTTCAAGCGCGTCGGACTCATCGAGTTTCCGCGCCGCGGGCTATATGCCGTCGTGTTCATCTCCGGCGAGCCGCCCACCGATGTGAGGGAAAAGATGGGGTTGGGCGAGGAACTGGTAACGGTGTTCATGCCGAATGCGCCGAACCCGACCACCGGATTCGTGATGTTCATGCCGGCCAAGGATATCATCCTGCTCGATATGGCCGTCGAGGATGGCGCGAAGCTCGTCATCTCGTTGGGCCTTGTCGGGCCGCCCGAAGATCCGCTGAAGAAGCTCGCCGCCGAGGCCAGGGCGAAGAAGAAGCCGGTCCCCGAGGAAGAGCCTGTCGTCTAGGGCGGTCCTTCGCAATTTCTTGGATTACCGCCAGTTGCCGGCATTCGCGTCCGCTCCCGGAGCCTATCGGTAGATAGACGAGCCCAGCCATGCCATGATGGGGCATGGACCTGGAAGCCGCGCGAAAGACCCTGTCGAAGGGGAGCGCTTTCTCCTCGAAGCGGGTCGCGTTCCTGGCTGTTGCCGGCTTGGTGTTGGTCGGGGGCATTGCCTGGCGCGCGAGTCACTATTTCGGCGAAACGCCTGCTAAGGAGCAAGCACCTGTTGCGGTCGAAGCGCCGGACCCTGCTGCCGCCGCGCCATCCGCCATTGATACGACCGAGCCTGTCACGCAGGAGGCTGCGCCCGCGCCGGCTGGACCGGCTGGCGACACGGTTGAGCAGGCGGAGCCGGCAAGCGATGCGATCGAGCAGCCTGAGCGGGAAAGCGACTCGGTCGAGCAAGCCGAGCAATCGGAGCCTGTGGATCCGAGCGTGGTCGTCGTCTCGAAGAGGCCCGTCAAGGTGCTGGCCAGTCCCTCGGCCTCTGCACCGGCTTTGTACGGTTTTCCAGCCGGCCGGCCGTTCCGCGTCGTCGCGCGCGACGGCGGCTTTGTCCAGATCCGAGACCTGAGAAGCGGCGCGACCGGATGGATCGAAGAGGCCGCGCTGGCGCCCGCGAAGCGTGCGCCGGAGGCCGCCGCGCCGTCGCAACCGAAACCGTCTTCGGGCACTCCGAAACCTGCGGCCACGTC
>CAYUTT010000101.1:0-6831 GCA_964447575.1 uncultured Methyloceanibacter sp. | reverse complement strand
TCTTGCCGCAGCCCGAGGGGCCGAGCAGGCACAAGACCTTGCCCGCTTGCACCTCCAGCGTGACCTCGTCGAGGGCCAAGACCTCGCCGTAGCGGCGCGACACGCGCTCGAAGGCGAGCTCGGCGGCGAAGGTGACGGCGGCCTTGCCCTGGGCCTGGCGATGGGCGGCCAAGGCGGCGCTGTTCGCGTGGGGCTTGGTGCGGCTGCCGCGCGCTTTCAGGAACTCCAGCATGGCGCAAGGTCTACGCGACGGGCGGGCTCAGGCGCAACCGGTCACGCGTCGGGGATTCGCCGATCTTGCCCCTCGCGAGGCGCACCATGACCGCCGCGCCCGTGATGAAGAAATGCAAACCTAGGCAAAGAAGGACAAGCAGCAGCGGCCAAGCATTGGACAGGTACGCCCCATGATAGAGCATCAGGACCAGCGTGGCGGCAGCCAGGCCAACACAGAGCGCGATGGTGGCGGCCGAAGGCCAAAGACTTCTCTTCTTCACTGAAGACATGAGGACCTCAATGGTGTGGCGTCAGTTTCGCGCGCTTCAGCAATAGCGAGTTGCCTATAACCGACAGCGAGCTCGTCGTCATTGCGACTACACCAATCATTGGGTGCAAGAGCCCGACCGCTGCGATCGGAATGGCGGCGACGTTGTAGAACCAGGCCCAGAACAGGTTCTCAAGTATCTTCCGGAAAGTGGCTCGGGACAGACAGATCGCCTCGACCACCTTGGTCAACTCGCCGCTGACCAAAGTCACGTCGGCCGCTTCGATTGCGACATCCGCACCTGCGCCGATGGCTATGCCGACATTGGCCTGCTTCAGCGCCGGCGCATCGTTGATGCCGTCGCCGACCATGGCGACCTTCTGGCCATATTCATCTTGCAGGCGCCGGATCGCGTCCACTTTGCCTTCGGGCAGCACGCCTGCCAGTACCTCGTCGATGCCGACTTGGGACGCCACATGCTTGGCGGTGCGCTCATTGTCGCCGGTGATCATGACCGTCAGGACACCGAGCTGGTGCAAGGCGGCGATCGCGGCTTTCGAGTCGTCCTTGATCGTATCCGCGACGGCGACGATACCGGCGGCACGACCGTCGATGGCAACGAGCATGGCCGTCTTGCCTTGCATCTCCAGCTCGGTCAGGCGCTGGTCCAGTTCGCCCAGCGGAATGTCTTCCTCCGTCAGGAGGCGACGGCTCCCGACCAGCACCCTCTGGCCAGCGACGCTCCCCTCGACGCCACGAGCCGTAATCGCCCGGAAAGCTTCAACCTTGGGGACCTCGAGCCCGCGTTCGCGGGCGCCCGACACAATGGCCTGGCCAAGCGGATGTTCCGAGCCGGCTTCGACCGAGGCCGCGGCCTTCAGAACGGCCTCGCCGGCGAATCCTTCCGCAAAGACCACGTCGGTTAGTGCCGGTTTGCCAGCGGTGATGGTGCCGGTCTTGTCGAGGACGACCACCTTGATGTCTTTGAGCGTCTGGATCGCCTCGCCCGAGCGGATGAGCACGCCACGCTCGGCCCCGAGCCCTGAGCCGACCATGATCGCCGTCGGCGTGGCGAGGCCAAGGGCGCAGGGACAGGCAATGACCAGGACGGCCACGGCGCCGAGAATCCCGACCATCAGCGGGGACAGCTCCGGATTGACCCAAGGCAGGAAGCTCGCGCCCCAAACCAGAATTGGGCGTAGCTCGTCTGCGAACAGAAGCCACATGACAAAGCTCCCGAGGCTGATGACGATCACCGCCGGGACGAAGTAGCCCGTGATCCGGTCGGCGAATTCCTGGATTGGGACCTTCGATCCTTGGGCCTCCTCAACGAGCTTGATCACTTGCGACAAGAAGGTGTCGGCGCCGACCTTGGTAGCGCGCACTTTGAGCAAGCCCTCCTTGTTGATGGTGGCGCCGATCACGGCGGCTCCCGGTCCCTTCTCGACGGGAATCGACTCACCCGTGGCGATCGACTCATCGAGGTGGCTAACCCCCTCCAAGACCTCGCCGTCAGTCGGGACCTTGGCGCCCGGCCGCACCACCATCACGTCGCCGACCGCGAGCTCCGCAACCGGCACTTCGACTTCCTGGCCGTCCCGCAGAACCGAGGCGGATTTGGCACCGAGCTTTATTAAGCGTTTGATCGCTTGGCTGGCGCGGCCCTTGGCGCGAGTTTCCAAGTAGCGGCCGAGCAAGTGGAAGGTCATGATCGTGGCCGCCATCTCGATGAAGGAGGTCATCGGATAGAAGAAGCCGACAAGACCAATGAGATAGGGCGGCGCGCTGCCCATGGAGATGAGCACGTCCATATTGGCGGTGCCGTTGGTCAGCGAACGCCAGGCAGAACGATGCGTGGCCCAGCCGCCGTAAAGCCAGACGACTGGAAAAGCGAGAATGGCGACAACGGCCAGGTAACCAGGAACTGGCACCCAGAACATATGCACCATCATCAGAATCATGATGATCGTGGTCGGGACAGCGGCAATCCATAGCCACTTCCAGGCCCGCGCCAGATAGCGCTCTTCCACCTCTTCTTCCGCGCGTGCGCTTACGGCCGGCGGCGCCGCTTCCTCGATTGCGGCGACCTCATAGCCGGCATTCTCGATGGCCGCCCTGAGCGATCCGCCCTTCACATGGGCGGCGTCGAAGAGGATGGTGACCCGATGGTTGGCAATATTGGTTCGGACGTTCGCAACGCCCGCCAGCCGCTTGAGCGAACTCGACACCAGGCCGGCGCAATGATCGCTGCCCATGCCAGGTACAAGGAAAGTGACGACATCCGCGCTCGGGGAAGACCGCAGATCAGAGTCTCTGACAAACGTTGCCGCGCGGGCCATGTCCTAATTCCTCCGAGGGGATCGAGAGACGGCGACGGTCACAAGACCCCAGACGAGGATCAGCGGACAGACAAGAAGAAGGATGGCATAACGATGGTCCAAACCGACACACCCCATATCCAGAGCACGATGGCCGCAAGCGCGAGGCCAAGGGTGAGACAGAGCCACAACGCGCGGCCGCGCAAGTTATCGCGCCGGCGCGTTCGTTCGCCTTGAACCGCTCCTCGCGCCATTCCGTTGCCTGATTGACCTCAACTCTTGATGTAGCTGCTCAGGACACCGGCCAGCGCGATGCCCGCGGCAACGATGAGGTTCCAGAGAATGAGACCGCCGATGAAATTGCTGATCGTGAAGATGTTCGCCACGGGTCCCATGTCCAGATGGAAGAGATACGGCAGGAGCGCCGGGGCGAGCCCAGGAATGAGCCCGAGGGCCAGATAACAGACCGTCCAAACAATGGTGGTCCAAGCCACTCCGATCTTCAATGCACGGGCCGTGGTCATGGTGCTTCTCCGCAGACGTCCACTGCTCGGATCATGAAGCCCCAGGGGAAAAAGCCCCGCCTTGAGCGGGATCAAATCCCCCGCAGCCTAGGACCAGTCGCCATGTCCGGCCCAGGGCGCATGACGAAGGAACTGCTTGAAGCAAATTCCATTCAATCGTCGCTGTTGCGCGGCTCGTCGTCGTCCTCGCCGGCGCCCAGCGGCTCGTCCTCGAGCGGGTCCTCGTCCTCGCGAAGATCGGGGGCATCGTCCGGGTTGGGCATGGAGAAGCCGGGCGGCAGATTGGAATCGAGCAGGCCCGCCCCTTTCAGCTCGGAGAGACCCGGCAGGTCCTGAATCTGCTCGAAGCCGAAATGCTCCAGGAAGGCCGTCGTGGTGCCGTAGGTCACCGGCCGCCCCGGCGCGCGGCGGCGCCCCCTGAGCTTGATCCAGCCCGTCTCCAGCAGCACGTCGATGGTGCCCTTGGAGGTGGACACACCCCGGATCTCCTCGATCTCGGCGCGGGTCACAGGCTGGTGGTAGGCGATGATGGCCAGCGTCTCCAGCGCCGCGCGGGAAAGGCGGCGCTGCTCCACGGCCTGGCGCTCCAGCAGGAAGGAGAGATCGTCGGCCGTGCGGAAGGCCCATTTGCCGGCGACGCGCACCAGGTTGACGCCGCGGCCGGCATAGAGGCCTTGCAGCTCCTCCAACAGCGCCTTCACATCCTCGCCCTGGCCGAAATGGCGGGCGAGCTCCGCTTCGTTCAGGGGCTCGGGGGCGGCGAACAACAGGGCCTCGACGATGCGCAGCTTCTCGCGCCGGTCGGCGGAGGGCAGCGCCATCACGTTCGACGGCAGCGGCAGCATCGGCGCGGGCGCGCCCTGCTTGTCCTCTTCCGCCGTCATCTCCACTGCCCTTTCCGCTTGCTTCACTGTCATCTGCATCCCCGCGTTTCTTGTCCTTGTGTGCTCGGCAACGGCCGCGCGCATGGCTTGATCGAGCTTCACCAGCGCCGAGCTTCCCGCGTCGGGCTCGTCCTCCGACAGCTTCGATATATCCAAGAGCAGCGCGGTCAAGACCGGCTTCGTCTGCGTCCTCGCCGCGGTCCTGGGTCCGGGCGCGTCCGCCCTATCCCGATCAAGCTTCGATGGCGAAATTTTGGGTTTCGGCATGATGTGCCCCCTTAGCGATTCAGGCCTTTCCGACGCCGTGCCCGTTTACTTTTCGATCCCTCGACTTTTTGTTGCACTCAGGCCGCCTGCCCGCCGCGGCGGCGGACCAGAAGCGGCGCGAAACTCTTCGACTGGCGGAGCTCAAGCGCCCCCTCGCGGGTCATCTCCAATGTCGCGGTGAAGCTCGACGCGAGCGCCGTGCGCCGGATCTCCGGCTCGACCAGGAACTCGGCGAGAAGCTGGTCGAGCGGCGCCCAGTCGCAGGCGACGCCCAGCAGGCGCTCCAGCTCGTCGCGGGCCTCCTTCAGTGACCACACGGTGCGCTTCTCCATGTGAAGCGTGCGCGACACGTTGCGCTGGCGCTGCTGGGAGTAGGCCTTGAGCAGATCGTAGACATTCGCCTCATAGACGCTCGATCTACTCACGCGGATCGGCTCGGGCAGCCCGCGCGGAAAGACATCCCGGCCGAGGCGTTTGCGCGTCATCAGCTGCGCCGCGGCATCGCGCATGGCATCGAGACGCTTCAGACGGAACGCAAGCAGCGCGGCAAGCTCCTCGCCGCTCGGCTCGCCCTCTTCCGACGGCTCGGCGGGCAACAGAAGCTTCGACTTGAGGAAGGCGAGCCACGCCGCCATGACCAGATAGTCGGCGGCGATCTCGAGGCGGAGGCGCCGCGCCTCGGAAATAAAGTCGAGATATTGCTGAGCGAGCGCGAGCACCGAGATGCGCGCAAGGTCGACCTTCTGGGTGCGCGCGAGCGCGAGCAGAAGATCGAGCGGCCCCTCGAACCCCTCGACATCCACCATCAGCCGGTCGCCCGGTCCGATTTCGACGCGCTCGTCGGTGCTTTCCCAGTCGGAAGCGGAGTCCGGCTCGCGCGGCTCCTCGCTTTGGGTCATCTCCTGGTCGCTCATGCCTGCACCGTGGGGTCGGGGCCGACGCTCGCCACGCGCGTCGCGGCGGCTTCGCTCACCAAGGCCAAGGCCTCCTCCTCGTCGAACGGCTCGGGATCGTGCAACAGGTCGCGCGCGCGCGCAAACCGCTCCGCGGCAATGCCCGCAAGCGGCGGCGCGGCGCCCGCCACCTCGACCATCTCGGCGAGATTGCCGGAGCAATGCAGCACCACGTCGCAGCCCGCCTCGGTCACGGCACGCGTGCGCGCCGCATACGAACCGCCAAGGGCCTTCATGCCGATGTCGTCGCTCATGACCAAGCCGGTCAACCCCATCCAATCTCGAATCACCTGGCCCATTATAACGGGCGAGACGGTCGCGGGTCGCCGCTCATCGAAAACGGGCAGCAAAACATGGGCGGTCATGGCGAGCGGCGCGTCGTGGAGGGCCCGAAACGGGCGAAAATCCAGGTCTTCAAGCGCCTCTTTCGGGGCATCGATCCGGGGCAGAGCCAGATGGCTGTCGGCCATGGCGCGGCCATGACCCGGCACGTGCTTGATGACGGGGAGCACGCCGCCCGCAAGCGTACCTTCCATCACGGCCCGCCCAAGCGCGATCACCACGTCCGGATCGGTGGAGAAGGCACGATCGCCGATGATGTCGTGGGCGCCTCGTTGCGGCACGTCGATGCAGGGCGTGCAATTCACGTTGATGCCGGCATCGTGGAGCTCGGCCGCCATGAGGCGCGCGGCGGCGAAAGCGGCACGCTTGGCCGCTTGCGGTGCGGTGGCGTAAAGATCGCCGAAGCAGCGCGCCGGCGGCATGCTGCGCCAGTGCGGCGGCCGCAAGCGCTGCACGCGGCCCCCTTCCTGATCCACGAGGATCAGGACCTCGTCGCTCTCAACCGCGTCCTTGAAGGCGCCGATTAGAGCCCGGATCTGTCCGGGGCTCTCCACGTTCCTGCGAAACAGGATGAGGCCGCAGGGCCGCTCCGCCGCGAATAAGGCGCGCTCGGCATCGGTCAGCACCGTGCCGGCGGAACCTGAGATGAAGGCCTTGAAGCTCACACTCCGGGGCTAGCCTTCGCACGCGGCGCGGTCAAGCGTCCCGCGATTTCCCTATTGCGCCACGACGAAACAGTCGGTGCCTTGCGCCTTCAACTGGGCGCAGAGCTGGTCGGCCGCGGTCTTGGTGTCCATTGGGCCGACCCGCAAGCGATACATCGTGCCGCTGTTCAGCGCCGCCTTCTGCACGACCGGCGGATAATTGCCGAGCAGACTCGGGTTCTTCTGCTGGATGTCGGCGTAGATAGCGAGCGCCTCGGTCTGGCTCTTATGCGCCCCCACCTGGACGAGATATTTCGACGGCGCCGCGGCGGGGGTGGCGGCCGGATCGGCGGCTGCAACCTGCTGGGATCGGAAGAGCACCCGTCTGAACTCCAGTCAGACGTGTGCTCTTCCGATC
>CAYUTT010000100.1:0-6870 GCA_964447575.1 uncultured Methyloceanibacter sp. | reverse complement strand
TCGCCGTGCTGTCAGGCTATGTGCTGCTGTCCGCCGGGTGGCTGATCATGAAAGCCGACGAGGCCTTGCGCGAGTGGGCCTATGGCGTGGCGCGCTACGCGTTGATCGCCGTCGCGGCCTTCATCGTGGTGTTCAGCCTCTGGACGCCGCTCCTCCATGCCGAGATCGCCGAGCGCTGGTTCTCGCCGGGCAACATGGTGATGCTGTCTCCCGTGCCGATCATCACGGCGGTCGCGGTGTATGCGCTGTGGCGGGGAATCGAGAAGCGCCAGCGTTACGCGCCTTTCCTCTGGGGAATCGTGATCTTTCTGCTCTGCTATACCGGCCTCGCAGTGAGCCTGTTCCCCTATATCATCCCGCCGGACATCACCATCTGGCAGGCGGCAGCCGCGCCGGAGTCTCAACTCTTCATGCTGTACGGCGCCGTCCCCCTACTGCCCATCATCCTGGGCTACACCGCCTATTCCTATTACGTGCTGTGGGAAGCGCCGTCTCACGACGCGTATCACTGACCCCCGCCCTCATCACACGGCTTCAGTCATGCCGGGGGGCTTGTCACCCCTTCCCCGCCAGGTCCTTGTCCGCGAGCCGCCGTTTGAGCGCCATCACCTTGGCATAGGCTTTGCGGATGCGGGTTTCGGAGAGGCGCCCGTCGCACACGGCCTCGACCAGGCCGGCATGGACCTTCTCGCCGAGCTCCGGGTCGCTCGACTTGACGTTGGAGAACACCACGATGTCGGTGCCGGTCTTGATGGCCTTCACCGCCAGCTCTTCCGGTGTGTCGAGATCGCGCACCGCGCCCATCTCCATGTCGTCGCTGATGACGACGCCCTGAAAGTCGAGCCAGTTCTTGTTGCGCAACGCGCGCACCGTCTTGGCCGAAAGTGACGCTGGCATATCCTTCGTGTCGCTGAAGCGCGGATGGTAGAGATGTCCCGTCATCACCGCGTCGAGCAGCCCTTCCTCGGCGAGCAGGCGATAAGGCTCGAGCTCCACCTCCCGCCACGTCTCCGAGACGTCGGCGAGCGCCTTGTGGCTGTCCACGGTGCTCGAGCCGTGACCCGGAAAATGCTTGGCGACGGTCGCGATGTTCGCCGCGCGATGCGCCTTGATGAAAGACGCAGCGAGCGACGTAACGACCGCGGGATCGGCGCCGAAGCTGCGACCGCGCGCGCCGATCACGGGATTGCCCGGGTTGAGGTTGAGATCGACCACGGGAGCAAGATTCATGTTGAAGCCGGCCTCCGCCAGCTCCTTCGCCATCTCGCCATAGAGGCGCATCGCGGCTTCGGGCGATGCATAGCTCGGAGTCTTCGCCACGCTCTCGGCGGAGGGAAATCCGCTATGCCCGTTCCAACGGTCGAGCCGCTGCACCTTGCCGCCCTCCTGGTCGACGGCGATGAAAGGCCTCGGCTTCGACCGCGCATTGCTCAAATAGGCAGTGAGCGACTTGAGTTGCTCGGGCGAGGCGATGTTCTCCGGGAACAGCACCACGCCGCCGACGAGACCGTCCGCGATCTGCCGCCTGACCGCCCGGACGCCTTCGTCCTTCTCGCTCTGCCCGGCAAATCCCACCAGGATCGTCTGCCCGGCCATGCCGCTGAACTCGGGCGTCTCGCAGGATTCCGTCCCGCCGGCGCGCGGCTCGACCGCCGCAACGCTGAGAGCCGCGCACAGGACGAGAGGCACGAGGAAGGATGAGCGGAGGGCCATTGACGGGCGTGTTTAGGGACGAATTTTGCCGCGATTGTGAATACACTTCCCCGAGGCGCGGTGGGCGAGAGAGCGAGGGAGCGTCGGATGTACCGTACCATTTTCAGGTCCTTGCCGGTTCTTTGTTTCGCCTGTGCCGTCTTGGCAACAGCGGCCGCGGCTGAGCCCGAGGCGCCGGCCGAGGAGGAGGACGCGGATGCGAACTTCGCCGAGAGCCTCCTCGGCAAGACGTATCAGAGCAGTCTCGAGATCGAGGGCTGGACGGATTTCGGCGGAGGCCTCGTCTCGCCGCCGATCTACATCCAGCAATACCAGCGGGAGGACGGGACCTCTCTTCTGATAACCAGCAAGCAGACCGGTCAGGACTCCTACGTGGTGACCGATGCGCTGCTCATATCCAAGCCGTGGAAGGGCTATGTGATCTCCACGTCCTGCATGAAGGGCGAGGACTTCACATTACGCTTCGTGGCCGAGGCGCGCGGGCGGGAGGACCAGGAATGGTGGACCGAGGTGCGCCGCGCCTGGGAGGTCGCCGTCCCGACGGAAGCAGAGCCCCAGGCCGAGACAGCAGCCGAAGCGGCGACTGAGACGCCACCTGAAGCGGAGACTGAGACAGCCCCCGAGCCCGAACCCGGAAAGATCACCAAGGCCGAGCCCAAAGGGGTCAAATGCGCAAGCCCAAGCTGGTGAAAGCGACGCTGAAAGGCAAGAGCCTCGCCGAGAGCGGCGACGTCATCACGGTGAGTGGCTACCTCTACTTCCCGCGCGCGCATGTGCGCCTCGACCGGCTGGAGAAAGCCGACAAGACCCCGGCCGACCATGCCTGTCCGCACGGCGTCCAATTTTACCATGTGCTGCTGGACGGGACGCGCCATGAGCGGTTCGCCTGGATCTACGAGAACCCGCAAGGCGATCTCAAGCCTGTCGCGAATCGCGTCGGCTTCTGGAAAGATGTCGAGATCGGCTAGAGGCGAGATCGGCTAAAGGGAGGGCCGCCGGTTGGAGCAATTCGTGTTCGTGGCGACGATGCTCGCGGCGCTCGGCACGGCGCTGCTCGCCGGGAATTTCTTCGCCTTCTCCGCCTATCTGATGAAGGCGCTTGGCGGGCTCTCGGCCGAACGCGGCATCGTCGCCATGCAGGCCATCACCGTGGCCATTAGGGGACCGCTGTTCCTCGTTCTGTTCTTCGGCACCGCAGCGCTGGCGGCCGTGCTCTCGGGCATCGCCATCCTGGAATGGGGCAGGCCCGGCGCCTGCTATCTCCTGGCGGGATGCCTGTTCTACCTCATGGGCGCCTTCCCCGTGACCCTGATGCGCAACCTGCCGCTCAACGCCCGGCTTGCCGCCGTTGCGCCCGACACGAAAGACGGCCGCGATGTGTGGAAGCGTTTCCAGGCAGCCTGGGCCAGGTGGAACCACATCCGCACCCTGACCGCGCTTGCGGCGTGCGCCTTCTTCATCCTGGCGCTCGCGGAGATGGGCAATCCCTACGCCATACGAGCGTAAGCGAGAGCGCTACTGCGGGCAGACGGCGCTTCTTCGCGCCACCTGGTCCTTGATGTAGTGCGGCTTGGTGGCGAAGGATCGCGTCAGATTGTCGATGCGCGTCCAGCCGTTGAACACCCCGTCGTCGTCATAGTCGACCTGGACGAGAACGCCGTTGTTCTTGCCGATGCGCACACTATTCGCATAGCAGATCTGCGCGACGAGCCCGCGCGGCAAGCTCGGCTCGCAGCGCCGATAAGGCCGCCCGCAATGCTCGGTGCTGGCCAGCGGCCCAGGCGGCAGCGCGCCCGTGGCGCGGATCAGCGCATCGCCGTTGCAGGCGAACCGGCGCTGGCCGAAGATCGCGACCGTCCGCTCCGGCGCAACGACATACGGCCCTTCCCGCCTCCAGAACCCGATCGACTTGCCGGCGAACGCGGCGTTCTGGATGTTGGTGTCGAGATCGAGTCCACCCACACATTCCCCCCCACGTCTCGTCCTGAACCAGGTTACGTCCGTCCAATTCTGGAAGAGATGCCACTGCCCCGAATTGTGGAACGCGGACGACCCCGAGAACGCCCGCGACGCCGAGATCCAAGTGAAGTCGGCGAGCCCATGCCGCGTGAGCAGCATCAGCGCATCGCCGCTGCCATAGGCACCGACCAGATAGCCGTTCTCCTTCAGCTTCCGGTTCACCACCGTGAAATACTCGATCATCTTCTTGGCGGTGACGGCGTCGGACCGGTCGAAATTGAAGTCGACACCGAAATAGATCGCGGTGTTGGGAGGCTGGCCGACCGCCTTCGCTTGCGCCACCGCCGCGGCGGCATCGAGCGTGGCTTCGGTCTTGGCCGAATGCGGCGGGTTCGCCGCCCTGGCGCAATTGGCATCCTTGAGGGTGAATAGCTTGCCGGCGCTGGTCAGGCTCTTGCCTTGGAACTTGAGTTTGCTGCTGCTGCGATATTGGTAGATCGACAGCACCGCCATGCCGTGATCGAGGATCGCATCGATTTCGCTGCCCGGTTGCCCGGGCAGGCCGTTATCGGCGAGCCGCTTCCCGTCCCATTCGAAGCAGCGCGCGTAGTAGCGGCCGATCACCTGGACGCCGGCGGCCCGGAGCTCCGGCAGAAAGTCGCGGACGTTTCGCGACGTATCGATGATGGCGATGCGTCCAGGATCGGCCTGGGCGGCGGTGCCGAAAGGCGAGAGCAGGAGTGCCGCCATCGCCAGAATCGTGCCGTGTCGGAGCAAAGAGCGCAGTCCCTCCAAGAATCGAATCTGAAAGGCCGAATCTGCCCGGAACGGTTGGTCGAAACGTGGCAAGCGTCAAGCACGCCCCGCGCTGGCTACTCCCACGCGGGCGGCTTCTCCTCCGCGGCGAGCTTGGCGATCGCCGCCTCGAGCTCGACCACGAAGGCGCTGTACGAGGTCTTGCCGTAGAGCGGCTCGCCAACAGTGACCGTGCAGTTGAACGGCACGAGCAGGCGCGAACCCTTCGGCAACGCCTTGCCGAGCCCGTGCATATGGACGGGAATGACGGGCACGTTGGGCCGCGCGCAGGCGAGATGACCGATACCCTTTTTGAGGGGCCCGAGCGTCTCGGGATCGCCGCGCGAGCCTTCCGGGAACAGCACCAGAATTTCGCCGCGGTCGAGCGCCTCCTCGCACGCAAGAAGCGGGTTACCGCCTTCCTTGCCGCTGCCCCGCTTTACCGGAATGATGCCGATGATATTGGTGACGAACCAGCCCTTCGCCTTGCTCGTGAAGAAATAGTCGACCGCCGCCACGCGGCGAGCACCGCCGGGCCGCTCTTCGGCAGGCGCTCGCGATGCCGCACGGTCAAACCAAGCGCGACCAGGATCACCGCCCGCACTACGACGGCGAAGAACAGGAAACGCAAGAGTCCGATGACCGGGTTCCGGCTCATGGAAAGAGCCCCCTCACGTAAAGAAATAGCGGAAGAAGTGGAAGAAGGCGGGCGCTGCGTAGGTCAGGCTGTCGACCCGGTCGAGAATGCCGCCATGGCCCGGGATCAGCCCGCCCGTGTCCTTGACGCCGAGATCGCGCTTCACCGCGGACACGGTGATGTCGCCGAAGAAGCCGGCGATGCCGAGCACGAGCCCTGCGAGCGCCGACCACGCCATGTCCATCGGCGTGAGATAGGGCCCGAGCACGGCGGCGACGGCAACCGTGGTGAGCACGCCGCCGATCAGCCCCTCCCAGGTCTTATTCGGGCTGACGCTCGGCGTCACCTTGTGGCGTCCCAGGAGTTTGCCCCAGCTATACTGCGCCACGTCGTTGAACTGGGTGAGCACCACGAGGAAGAACAACAGCCCGACGCCGCCCGCGACCGGGTTATAGACCTCGCCCGAGACGAGCAGCATCGCCATGTGGCTGAGGGCGAACACGGTGAGCATCAGCCCCCAGGAGAGCGTGCCGACCGCGCGCAAGAAGCCTTGCGTGTCGCCACGCAGCGCCATGAGCGCCGGGAAGAACAGGAACAGCCAGACCGGCACGAACACGATGAACATGCCGTACCAGTCGATCGCCGCCCAATAGTACTGAATGGGAATCGCGAGATAGGCGAACAGCAGCAGCGTCCGGTCGATGCGCCGCGTCGGAATGAGCGACAGGTACTCCTTCAGCGCCAGATAGGAGATGAAGGCGAGGAACACGATCGCCACCGTCTTGCTCACGGCAATGGCGAAGGTGAAGGCGCCGATCATCCACCACCACGACGTAGTGCGCTGCACGAGTTCCGCGTAGCGGTCGCCAGGATCGCGCAAGCGCAGGCCCCACACGATCAGCGAGGCCACGATGAGCAGCGCCCACACGCCGGCGGTGGCATAGACCACGTGCTCGGGCAGCCCGAACAGTATATTCATGGCCGCGCCTCGCCGACGATGCGGCGCGCGCAGGTAAGCACGGTGAGCGCGGCGAGTGCGAGCAGAGCTGCCAGATAGACGCTTGTCCATAGACCCGGCGCAAGGCCGAGCCCGAGCAGGACGGCAAGGAGGCCGAAGGCAAGCGCGCGGTCGCTTTTGCCGAGCGGCCCGTCATAGCGGCGCGGCGCCTTGATCAGAGGCCCGAGTGCGCCCGCCATCTCGCCGATGATGCCGGCGACCACGAGGAGCACCACGAGCGTCGGGCTCACGCCCGGGATCAGCGCGAAGGGCAGATAGAGCGCAGCGTCGGAGATCACGTCCGAGAGCTCGTTGAGCACCGCACCACGCGGCGTGGCCTGCCCGTGCTCCTTGGCCATGATGCCGTCGATGGCGTTCAGCGCCATGCGCACAAAGAGTGTCACGGGCAGCACGAGCAGCGGCAGCGCCGCCCCGGGTTGAAGCGCGAGCCACGCCCCTTGCGCGAGGCTCAGCAGAAGCGCGGCCATCGTGACCGCGTTCGCACTGACGCCGGCCCGGACGAGCGCGCCCGCGGCCGGGCGCAGTAGCGCCTGAAACTTCGGCTTCAGATCGTAGATGGTGGCCAAGTGCGGCGTGACCCAATTGTTGGCGGAGGCTTCCCCGGGGCAGGCTTTGACTTGTCAGCGCATCAAGTCCACGGCCAAGAATATCAGCGCGGCAAGCCCCGCGGCAGAGGGCACGGTGATGGCCCAGGCCGCGATGATGCCCAGGAAATGCGACCGGCGCACGAGCTTGCGTCGCGTTAGCT
>CAYUTT010000099.1:0-6941 GCA_964447575.1 uncultured Methyloceanibacter sp. | reverse complement strand
CTTCTCCATGCAGGTCGCGCAGATCCTCGGACATCTCGGCGTGGATTTCAAAGACGTCAACGTGCTCGAGGACATGAGCGTGCGCGAGGGCGTCAAGTCCTATTCCAACTGGCCAACCATCCCGCAGCTCTACGTCAAGGGCGAGTTCGTCGGTGGCTGCGACATCGTCCGCGAGATGTTCCAGGCGGGCGAGCTTCAGGAGATGCTCACCGAGAAGGGCATCGCCCACAACGCACAGACCCAGACGGCTTGAGACACGCAGGCTACGCTCAGACCAGGTTATCGAACTCCGCCGTCAGGCCAAACGTGAGGGCATCGAGATGACCGAATGGGAGATAAAGGGCCGAGAGTTTGGCAACTGCAACTGTTCCTATGGTTGCCCTTGTCAGTTCAATGCGCTTCCAACTCATGGCGACTGTCGGGGTATGGCCGTATTCGACATCGAGCAAGGTTTCTACGGATCGACACGCCTTGACGGTCTTAAATGCGCGGCGATTTTTCGCTGGCCCGGTCCGATTCACGAGGGCAAGGGTGAGTGCGTCCACATCGTCGACAAACGGGCAACGCCGGAGCAGCGAGCCGCCCTGCTCCGCATCTTGCGCGGTGAGGATACGGATCCCTTCGCCACTGTCTTTCAGGTCTTCGCCGCCACCTGCGACACGATTCACGAAGCTCTTGATGCCGACATTGACTTCGAGCTTGACATCGACGGTCGCACCGCCCGCGCTCACATCGAGGGGTTGCTCGAGGCCCGCGGCGAGCCGATCTTAAATCCGGTCACAGGTGCCGAACACCAAGTGCGTATCCAGCAGCCGAACGGCTTCGAGTTCGCCATGGCGGAGATCGGGCGGGGTTGGTCGAAGACTGGAGGTCCAGTGAGCTTCGAGCTTGAAGACAGCTACGGTCAGTTCGCTGAGATTCATCTCTGCCAAAATGGCATGGTGCGCGCCTGACGGCGATGAGCATGCGCGCGCTTGAGACGCTGCTCAAGCGCGAGCGCGCGGTTGTTATCGCCGCACTCGCGGCGCTGATACTGCTCGCCTGGCTTGCCACGCTCGCGGGCGCAGGGACCGGCATGAGCCCCGCCGCCATGAGCGGCTGGTGGCTGCCGATGTCGCTCCCGGCGGCAGAGAGCTGGGACTGGACGCCCTACTATTGGCTGATCGCCTTCTTGATGTGGGCGGCGATGATGGTGGCGATGATGCTGCCTTCGGCCGCGCCGGTCGTGCTGCTCTACGCGGCTGTCATGCGGCGAAACGAGCGCCAAGGAACCAGCGGTGCGGGCCCCGTGGCGGTCACGGCCTTCGGCGCCGGCTATCTCACCTTGTGGATTCTTTTCAGCGCCCTGGCCGTGGTGCTTCAGTTCGCGCTCGAACGGTCTGGCGTGATGTCCGTGATGATGGCCTCGCGCAGCGCGGCGCTTTCGGGAGGGCTCCTGATTGCGGCCGGCGTCTATCAGCTGTCCCCGCTCAAGGCGGCGTGTCTGCGGCATTGCCGGGGACCGGCGGCGTTCCTGGCCGGCCATTGGCGCCCCGGCGTCGCGGGCGCTTGGCGCATGGGCCTGATCCACGGCACGTATTGCGTCGGCTGCTGCGCCGCGCTCATGCTGCTCTTGTTCGTTGGCGGTGTGATGAACCTGGTGTGGATTGCGGGCCTCACGCTCTTCGTGGCGCTGGAGAAGTTGGCGCCCTTCGGAAACGTGACGGCGACAGCGGCGGCCATCGCTCTGATTGCCGCCGGCCTGCTGCTGCTCCTGCTGAGCTGATCGTCGCTTAGCGCGAGTAAAACTCGATGACGAGATTGGGCTCCATCATCACGGGATACGGCACATCCGACAGGGTCGGGACCCGCGTGAACCTCGCCGTCATCTTGCCGTGATCGGCCTCGATGTAGTCGGGCACGTCGCGCTCTGAGCTTTGCGCGGCCTCGAGCACCATACCCATATCTCTGGCCTTGTCGCGGACCTCGATCACGTCGCCCTCGCGGCAGCGATAGCTCGGAATGGTGACGCGGCGGCCGTTGACCTTCACGTGGCCGTGAGAGACGAACTGGCGCGCGGCGAACACCGTGGGCACGAACTTGGCGCGGTAGATGATGGCGTCGAGCCGGCGCTCGAGAAGGCCGATCAGCTTCTCAGAGGTGTCGCCACGAAGGCGCGCCGCCTCGTGGTAGATCGCCTTGAACTGCTTCTCGGTGATGTTGCCGTAATAGCCCTTCAGCTTCTGCTTTGCGCGGAGCTGCTGGCCATAGTCGGAAAGCTTGCCGCGGCGGCGCTGGCCGTGCTCGCCGGGCCCGTATTCGCGCTTGTTGAAGGGGCTCTTCGGCCGGCCCCAAATATTCTCGCCGAGCCGCCGGTCGATCTTGTGCTTGGCGTGAATGCGTTTCGTCATTCCTAGGACTCCAGAGCGAAATCAAGCTTTCCGCGGGCAGTCCCCGCGTTGGCCGCAAAAAACCATGGGTGGTGGTTGATCTGGGCTGCCAGAGCCATTCTGGCGGTCCCAAAGCCCGAATAGCCTGGGCTTTGCCCGTTCTGTTACACGCAATGCTTGGAAACTGTCAATTCTCAAGCTTGGCAGGGCCAAAAGACCCTATTGCCCCGCTGAGGCAGATTGTGCCGCCCGGACATAGGCATTGATGGCGTTCGTGACCCTTTCCTTTTGTTCCGGCGGGCATTTGGGCGGCGACGGTGCGGTCACTTCGCGCGGCGCCTGGCCGGCTGGGTCGGCGGGCTCCACCGGACCATCGCTCTTGGACACCGTCGTCGCGCCCTCGCCCTGAGCGGGGGCCTCCTCCGCGCTCTCTTCCTCGGTGATCGTGGCATTTCCGGTGAAGTAGGAGACCGCGAACAGATGGAGCGCGTCGATCATCATGATCTGCTCCGGGCTCCAGGATTTCTTTTCCTTCTCGCCCTTGACCATCGTCTCGTAGTTTGCGGCGGCCAGCTCAGGCAAGCCGCAGACGTCGGCATAGGCCGAGCGGGTCGCCACGCGGATCACGCGCCGGGCATCGTCGTTGGGAATCACAAACTTGTTTGGGTCGGACTTATCGACCTTGACCGGCGTCCCATCGGGACCGGCAATCTGGTCCGGAATGATCGAGTATGCGTAGGTCACGAAGACCCGCACGGAGCTGTCGCTCATCCCCTTGGACTCGCCCTGGCTCTCCTGCGCCTGCTTGCTCCGCTTGTCGAGCTCTTCGGCCGCGACCGCGGTGATGCCGGTGGCAGCCTCGGCGGCTATGGCCGGGCCACTCATCAACAGCATCAAGGCCGCAGCGCTCGCGGCCCCGCCCAACTGAATCCACGCAATTTTCATTGATTGCCCGTCTCCCTTCCCGAGCGGAAGCTAGCATTGTTGAGGCCCATCGCAATAGGAGAAACGGGGCGGAACTATGACACCTTATCGCCCTGTCCCGCCTTATGCCTCGTGAGCGCCGACACGATCCCGCGCCAGGTCCGCACATCCTGTTCCGTTGCGCCCATGCGGTGGAACATATTGCGGATGGAGCGCACCATGGAGGGCCGCTTCTCCGGTGGCCGCAAAAAGCCTGCTTCGTCAAGCGCGCTCTCGAGCTGTGTAAACAGGCCGAAGAGCTCGGTGCGCGTGGCAGGCCGCGCATCGGGCGAGGCGACACCTTCCAGCGCAGGCCCGTCGAACGTGGTGACGCGGCCAAGCCCTGCGGGCTCCTCGCTCTTCAGCCACTCATAGGCCAACAGCAACACGGCTTGCGGCAGGCTCAGCGACGCCAAGCCGGGGCTGACCGGCGCCGTCACGATTGCATCCGCGAGCGCGATGGCATCGTTATCGAGCCCGCTCCTCTCAGCTCCGAACATCGCCCCGGTGCGCTCGGCTGCAAACGCACGACTCCGTAGCTCACCCGCGGCCGTTTCGGGGCTCATCACGCGCTTCACCATCTCCCGCGGCCGCGCCGTGGCGGCAACCACGAAATGGAGATCCCCGATCGCCGCCTCGACGGTGTCGTGGACCGTCGCTGCTTGGACCACCGCGACCGCGCCTGCCGCCGCGGCCTCAGCCTTCTCGTTCGGCCAGCCATCGCGCGGCGCGACCAGTCTAAGATCGCTCAAGCCGAAGTTCGCCATGGCCCGGGCGGCGAAGCCGATATTCTCGCCGAGCTGCGGATAAACCAAGACGACAGCCGGGGCGACGCGCGCCATTTCCGCGCCCCTGAGCGGCTCATCGGCCGCAGGACGTTTGGCGTCCGCGCGCTTGCCGCTTCCAGCTTTTGCTTTCATCATGGCGCCACGATGCTATAGGGGACGGCCTCTCGCAATGGGCCGCGATACGGCCCTATGGAGGCTCCCCTTCCCGCCTGGCCTTTCCCTTCAAGCGGAGATTTGCGCGTGGACAAGATCAAAGTGCAAAACCCGATCGCCGACCTCTACGGCGACGAGATGACCCTCGTCATCTGGCAGATGATCAAGGAGAAGCTGATCGAGCCCTATCTCGATCTGCCGCTTCTCGAGTTCGATCTCGGCATCGAGAATCGGGACGCCACCGACGATCAGGTTACCATCGACGCCGCCCACGCCATCCAGAAATGCGGTGTCGGCGTCAAATGCGCGACCATCACGCCCGACGAAGCGCGCGTCGCAGAGTTCGGCCTCAAGAAGATGTGGAAATCGCCGAACGGCACAATTCGCAACATCCTGGGCGGGGTGATCTTCCGCGAGCCGATCATCTGCAAGAACGTGCCGCGGCTCGTGCCAGGCTGGACCAAGCCCATCGTCATCGGCCGCCATGCCTATGGCGACATCTATCGCGCCGTCGATTTCCGGGTACCCGGCAAAGGCAAGCTGACCATCAAATTCGAGGGCGAGGACGGCACGCTCATTGAGCAGGAGGTGCACGCGTTCCAAGGCTCCGGCGTCGCGCTTGGCATGTACAACCTCGACGACTCCATCCGCGACTTTGCGCGCGCGTCGTTGAACTATGGTCTTTCGCGCAACATGCCGGTCTATCTCTCCACCAAGAACACGATTCTCAAGGCCTATGACGGCCGGTTCAAGGATCTCTTCGCAGAAGTTTTCGAGACCGAGTTCAAGGACGCCTTCAAAAAGCGCGGGCTGACCTACGAGCATCGGCTGATCGATGACATGGTGGCCGCGGCCCTGAAATGGTCGGGCGGCTACGTGTGGGCCTGCAAGAACTACGATGGCGATGTCCAGTCCGACACGGTGGCCCAAGGCTTCGGCTCGCTCGGACTGATGACCAGCGTCTTGATGACGCCGGACGGCAAGACGGTGCTCGCGGAGGCCGCGCACGGCACGGTAACGCGGCACTTCCGCCAGCATCAGGAGGGCCGGGCCACCTCCACGAACTCCACCGCGTCCGTCTTCGCCTGGACCGGAGCGCTCAAGCACCGCGCCAAGCTCGATGCAAACGAGGAGCTTGCCCGCTTCGCCCAGACGCTGGAGACAGTCGTGGTCTCCACGATCGAGAGCGGCCACATGACCAAGGACCTTGCGCTTCTCGTCGGCGCCGACCAGGCGTGGCTTTCAACCCAAGGCTTCATCGACAAGATCGACGAGAACCTCAAGCAAGCCATGGCCAAGCGGGCGGCGGCCTAGCGGGCCCGACTTGCGCGCCTAGAGGGCTTCGCTCTCCTTGTTACGCGGGCGGGCTTTGCGGCTTCGCGGAGAAGGCGTGGCCGCCTGCCGGGCATCCGAGACTTCGCGGGATGCGCCGCATGACCTCCGGGTGACGACTCGTGACCCGGGCGAGCGCCGCGCTGTCGAGCACATAGACGCGGCATGTCGTCTTGGCGACGATGTCGTGCTTGTGGCGGCGATGCTCGAGCAGCGCCATTTCGCCGAAGAACTCCCCCTCCGTCAGCGTTGCGCACTTCCCAACCCGAGGTGAACCTCCGCCTCGCCCGAGGCGAGGAGGTACATCGCGTCGCCTGCATCGCCGGCACGGACGATGGGTACGCCCGGCAAGTAGGTTCGCGTATAGAGCAGCTTGGTGATCTCAGCGACCTCGGCTGCATCCATCGTGGCGAAGAGCGGCACGCGCGCCACCATCGACCAAGTCGCCACGAACTGATGGCGGTTCGATTCCTGCGTGAAGCCCGTGGCGATGATGGCGATCGGCAGCGCGAACATGCAGACGCCAAGCAGCATGGCAACACCACCCAGGATCTTGCCGAACGGCGTGACCGGCACGACGTCGCCATAGCCGACCGTGGTGAGCGTCGCGATCGCCCACCAGGCCGTCGCGGGGATCGAGCCGAATTCCTCGGGCTGCGCTTCGCGCTCGGCGAAATAGACGAGGCTCGAGGTGAACAGAAGCAAAATCAGCATGACGAGCAGCGCGCCAAGCAGCGCCCGGTACTCGTTGGCGATGACGCGATTGAGCGTCTGCAGGGCGGGCGAGTAGCGGACCAGCTTGAGCAGCCGGAACAGGCGCAGTACCCGCAGCACCCGCAAATCGACCGGAAAGATGAAATGCAGATACCAGGGCAGCACCGCCAATAGATCGATGATCATCAGCGGCCTGCGCGCAAATTTGAGGCTCGCCTTCCAGGGCGGCAGGCGGCTCAGCATGGGGATGTCCACGGCGCACCACAGCCGCAAGAGATACTCGATGCTGAACACCGCGACCGAGAAGACGTTGAAGGCGTCGAACGCCCAGCCCCAGCGCTCCGCCAGATGATCGACCGTCTCCGCCGCGAAGGCGATGCCGTTCAGAACGATCAGAAGGATAATGAAGCCGTTGACGAGGGGCGCAGCGGGATGAGCCTCGCCGCCCACCTCGAGAATGTCGTGGACCTCCCTCCGCCAGCGGCGCCAGTCGGTCGCGGCCGTCATGGCCTAGGCTTGCCCGGCGCGCCGTTTGGCGCCTGCGCCTTCACCGCCGGCGGGCACTGTTCCTTCGCCAGCGATCGCCGCGGCGATCGCCTCAAGGGCCGCGTCCGCGCGGGCG
>CAYUTT010000098.1:0-6958 GCA_964447575.1 uncultured Methyloceanibacter sp. | reverse complement strand
CGCCGACAGCCGCTCCGATGCGGGCGAGATTTGCACGGCCCTGCGGCGCGACGGCGGCGCCTGCATCGTGCAGAAGAACTAGCGGCCGCCTCCGAGCGAAGGCGGCCGCCAAGCCGTTCTAGAACGCCATGGTGGCGTTGGCCCAGAGCGTGCCATCGCGTTCGAGCTGATAGCCGTTGGGATCGTCGTAGACGGGCTGAAGCCACTCGGCGCTGAGGCGCAAGCCTTTGAACGCGCCGCTCGGCACGACGGTGTTGACGCCGAAGCCGATATCCCAGAAGCGGCCGCCATAGTTGAACTGGAGGTCGGGCGGGCTCGAGTGATTGTGCGGTCCGTTGTAGTGACCCTCGATCTTGCCCTGTTCCGTATAGAGGCCGCGGACCGATGCCGAGATCCAGTTGGCGAAGCGGTAGCTGCCCCAGCCGGTGACTTGAAGGACGTCGCCGAGCTGATAGCCGCTGTCGTTCTCTTTCTCCATGCGGATGATGCCCAGCACTTGGGCGCCCCAGGTGATGCGGTCGGCGCGGCCCGTATAGGTGATGCTCGGCCAGAAGTCCCAGGTGCCGGAGCCGAGCTGCATCATGTAGTGGGTGAAGACGCCGTTCATCTTGTAGTCCAGCTTGCCCGTGGGCGCGCTGAACATGGGCGCGAATTGCAGGTGATAGTTCTCACCACCCGCGATCTTGAGCTCGGGCCCGAAGATCGTGTCGCCCCAACCGTCGGTCCCGTGCGAGTGGGAGCCCGTGTGGCCGCCATGCCCATGCTCCATATGGCTCATGTGGTCGTCATGACCATGACCGCCATGGCCCATCGCCTTGAGAGGCCGCATGGTCATATCGTGGGTCATGTACATGGGCATGACCATCAGCGTCATCCAATCGGTCGGCGCATACATGATGTCGAGCATGTACATGTTCATGGCCATGTCGCTCTCCGCCATGGTGCAGGTATGCGGCGCGCAGCCTTTGGTGGCGATCTCCTGATCGCTTGCTTTCTTCGTGCCGCGGAGCATGTCGCCGCTCGCACTCGTATAGGCGTAGCGGAAGCCGACCATCCATTCGCCGGCTTTGTGCATGTGGTCGAACATCACGCCGGCCGGCGCGTGGGTGTCGGCAAGCGGCGTGGCGCCGTGGCCGGAGTCGGCCAGTGCGGTGCTTGGCCCTGCCACGAAGGCTCCCAAGCAAAGGGTGAGCGCCGGGACAGCGGCGCGTGAAAACATGAGTCGCATTGTTATAGCCCCCCTGGGCGCCGGACTCCTCGCGAGCCGGGACCGCCCTTCCTTGATTGAACTTGACTTGGACGTGTTGCGCGAACGGCGCGGCGCCTTCGGGTTTCCGAAGAGCGCGTCAAGGGCTAGGCGAGGGGAGGGGCGCGGGGTTTCGCTGCGGTATGCCAGGCCGATTGCGGCGCCGGCGTATCGCGGCTCGGCTCGGCAACGGCCACGACCGTCGAGGACGGCAGGATCACGCGGGCGAAGCTCGGGAGAATGCCACCGCACATGCCGCCGCACCCTTGGCGGCAGGCCATGTGGCAGCACTGGCAGTCCGGCGTCTTATGACTTTGCGCGGGGAGTGCCGGGACGGCGGCCGCGCTTCTTGTCGTGCAGAGGACGCTCGCTTCCACCGACTCTGAGGTCAGGGTCGCGGCATGGAGGCCCGTGGTAAAGGGCAGCACGATCGACTGGAGTAGAATGCCCCAGGCGACGACGAGGCCGATCAGGTCCCGTTCTTTGCGCAGCCAGCCCATAAGGCAATTGGTAGGCCTGTGCCTGCCCCCTGTCAAAGCCAACGAGGGGCCACAATGTCTCACCGTGGACATGCGGGCCTTGTTATAAATCAATTTCTTCGGAGAAGCGCCGCGCCAAGCGGGACGAGGGGAGGCCGATGCTCACCATCTACGACTACCGCGCAGGCGAGTTGAAGGCCCAGACCGGGCTCCGGCGCATCACCGAGGAGACGGTGTGGATCGATCTTTTGAACCCGACGTCCGACGAGGAAGAGTTCGTCGAGACGGCGCTCAAGATCGACGTGCCCACCCGCGAGGAGCAGCAGGAGATCGAGGTCTCGAGCCGGCTTTACCAGGAAGAGGGCGCCTATTTCATGACCGCGACCCTGCTCCATCTCGGCGATGAGTCGGAGGCCAAGACCACACCGGTCAGCTTTATCCTCATCGGCACTAGACTCGTCACGCTGCGCTACGCCGAGCCGCGCGCCTTCCCCATCTTTGCCGCGCGCTGCAACCGGCAAGAGTCCAATCTCGGCAAAGGCACGACCGTGCTGCTCGGCCTGCTCGACACCATCGTCGACCGGCTGGCGGACTTCGTCGAGCGCGTTCAGGCTGAGGTCGAAGAGCTCTCCCATCAGGTATTCGGGAACGAAGGCAAGAGCACCGGGCGGCAGCGCCGGTTCGACGTGCTGCTGAAGTCGATCGGGCGCGAGGGGGAGGTTGCCTCGAAAGCGCGCGAGAGCTGCCACTCGCTCGGGCGGCTGCTTACGTTCCTGGCCTTCGCCGTCAACGAGCGCAAAGAGGGAAAGCCCGTTCAGTCGCGGGTGCGTGCCGCGGCCCGCGACGTGACCTCGCTCACCGACCACGCCACGTTCCTGTCGGGCAAGATCATCTTCCTGCTCGATGCGACGCTCGGCATGATCCAGATCCAGCAGAACGACATCATCAAGATTTTCTCGGTGGCGGCGGTGGTATTCCTGCCGCCTACCCTGATCGCCTCGATCTACGGTATGAACTTCGAGATCATGCCCGAGTTGCAGTGGGTGTTCGGTTATCCGTTCGCGCTCGGACTCATGGTTCTGTTCGCGGTGTTGCCCTATATTTATTTCAAACACCGCGGATGGCTCTAGGTTCTGGGCTTGCAGGGCCTGCACCTTGTCGCCACATTGGATGCATACATTCAGGTTCATGCAGCGGACCTAAAGTCGAACTTTGAACCCTCGATAAGGAGGAAGGATGATCCGTCTTACAATTTCCGGTTTCGTCGCGGTTTTTTTCGCGGCGGCCCTGTTCCTGCCGGCGCCCGCGTCCGCCGGGCCGTCCGGGCTCACCAAGCCCACGGCCGAGACCGCGCTGGTCCAAGAGGTAGCCTGGGAGCGCCGCCGCTGGTGGCGCAGCGACAAGTCCACCACCGTGGTGGACGCGCCGACCACTTCGGTTCGCACGAATGACGCCTATACGGATGTCGACGCGCCGTTCACCTCCGTCCGGAAGAGCCCGCGTGGCACCTGGGTCCGGGCGCCGTTCGTGAACCTTTTCGTGCCGCGCAACTAGCGCAGGCAGACACATCAAATTGTTGCGAAGCGCGGGCCCTGAGCCCGCGCTTTTCGTTTAGGCGAGTGGCAGGACCCGAAGGGCGAGGGCGGCGCCGGCGGTGAGGGCGAGCGTGGTGATGATGCCGCGCTTGAGCCCGAGCAGCAGAACCGCCGCGAAAACTGCAAGAAGCGCGGCCACGAGGTCGAAGCTGCCCCAGTCGGGCGTCCACAGAAGCAGCGGCCCGTGCCTTACGCCCTCTACACGGCCGAAGATCACGTGCAGCGCGAACCACAGGCTCAAATTGAGGATCACGCCCACGACCGCTGCCGTGACGCCGCGCAGCGCACCGGCCAGCTTCGCATTCGAGGCGAGTCGCTCGACATAGGGCGCGCCGACGAAGATCCAGAGGAAGCAGGGAGCGAACGTGGCCCATAGCGTCACCACGGCTCCCACTATGCCGTAGGCCAGGGCCGGGTCTCCGCCGAAGCGATAGCCGGCGAGAAAGCCGACGAACTGCGTCACAAGAATCAGCGGGCCCGGCGTCGTCTCGGCGAGGCCGAGCCCGTCCAGCATCTCGCCGGCGCTCAATCAGCCATAGGTCTCGACTGCCTGCTGGGCCATGTAGGCGAGCACGGCATAGGCGCCGCCGAACGTCACCACGGCGAGCTTGGAAAAGAACAGCGAGATGTCGGTGAAAACGTGGTCGCGGCCGAGCGCCGCGCTTACCGCGATGAGCGGCAGCAGCCAGACGGCAAGCCAGAGGCCTGCGGTGCGAAGCGTTTGCGAGATGGGTATGCGCGGGGTGTCGAGCGGCGGTGGCACGGCTGGAGGATCGACCATGGCGACCAAGTACCCTGCCAGCGCCGCGGCGGCGACGATCAGCGGAAAAGGCGTGGCGAAGAAGAAGATGGCGACGAAGGCGGCGGCGGCAATCGCCCAATCGGAACGGCGATGGAGTGCGCGCCGGGCGACCCGGAGCAGCGCTTCGACGACGATGACAAGCACGGCGGCCTTGATGCCAAGGAACGCCGTTTCGACAAGCGGGACCTGTCCATACAGCGCATAGGCGATGGAGAGGGCGAGCACGACCGCGGCCCCCGGCAACACGAACAAAAGCCCCGCGGCAAGGCCACCCAGCGTTCCGTGCAAGCGCCAGCCGACATAGGTGGCGAGCTGCATCGCCTCCGGTCCCGGAAGCAGCATGCAGAAGTTCAGTGCATGCAGGAAGCGTTCGGGCGCGATCCAGCGGCGTTCTTCGACAAGCACGCGGTGCATGAGCGCGATCTGCCCGGCGGGGCCGCCGAACGACGTCACGCCGATCTTGGCCCAGACGCCCAGGGCTTCGCGAAAGGTTGGATGGGAGGCGGCTCGGTCCAAGCCCATGGCAGTCCACTCCGTAGTTCAGGCCACAGCCTTACGGAGCGGCGCTTGGGCATTATGCCTCACGGGGCGGCCGCTTCGGGCCCCGTCACTGACAATTCTAGAATGTCGTTCAGCGGCCGGCAACCGCCGCAATTTCGCTGCGCGACTCAAGTTGTTGTCGCTAACTTGGCGGAGAGGACACTCGCAATCCGGTGGGGGAGCGTGCATGGGCATTGGGGCGATGATTCAGGTGGCCGTGTTCCTGGCCGCCGCGGCTATTGCCGCGCCGCTTGGCCGCTTTCTCGGGATCGGAGCGGTGCTTGGCTACCTCATCGCCGGCGTTGCTATCGGGCCCTATGTGCTCGGCCCTCTGTACCAGCTCGACGATGTTGAGACGGTCCTCCATTTCGGCGAGTTCGGCGTGGTTCTGCTCCTCTTCGTCATTGGGCTCGAGCTTCGCCCAGTCCGGCTCTGGTCGATGCGCTTGTCGATCTTCGTGCTGGGCGCGGCACAGCTCTTCGCCACGGCTGCCGTGCTTGCCGCCATCGCCATGGCGCTTCAGGTCACGCTTGCCCAGGCATTGTTTATCGGCCTCGCGCTCTCTCTGTCCTCGACCGCGTTTGCGCTCCAGGTGCTGGAGGAGAAGGGCGAGCTGACCACACGCCATGGACGCCTCGGCTTCTCGGTGCTGCTGTTCCAGGACCTTGCCGCCATTCCGCTCATTGCGCTCGTGCCGTTATTCGCGCTCGGCCACGGGGAGCCGAGCATGGACTTGACGGCGGCCGCGGTCGCCATCGGCACCATCCTCGGCGTGATTCTCGTCGGCCGGTTCTTGCTGAGCCGGCTCTATCGCATCGTGGCGGCGACCGGCGTGCGCGAGGCCATGACGGCAAGTGCGCTGCTCACCGTGGTGGCAGTCGCGGTCGTCATGCAGGAGGTGGGTCTCTCCGCGGCGCTCGGCGCGTTCATCGCCGGGGCGCTGCTTGCCGATTCCGAATACCGTCACCAGATCGAGGCCGACATCGCGCCGTTCGAGGGGCTCCTGCTCGCGGTGTTCTTCATCGCCGTGGGCATGTCCATCGACCTTGGCGTGCTTGTAGCGCGGCCGGCCGATCTGTTCGCCATCACGTTCGGCCTCGTGACGATCAAGGCCGTGGTTCTCTATCTGCTCGGCCGCTGGTGGGGCCTTCCCAATCAGTCGGCGCGGCGCCTCGGCCTGGTGCTCAGCCAAGGCGGCGAGTTCGCCTTCGTGCTGTTCGCGGCCGGCTTGGCGGAAGGGGTCCTCGGGCGGGAGCTGGCGAGCCTGCTAACGCTCGCGGTGACCTTGTCGATGGCGGCGACACCGCTCCTGCTCCTCCTGGACGATGCCCGATTGCGCGCCACCAAGGTTGCGCCACCGGACTACGAGACGCCGCCGGATGGTGAGCGGCATGTGATCATTGCCGGGTTCGGCCGCTTCGGGCAGATCGTGGCGCGCGTGCTCCGCGCGCGGCACATCCCGTTCACGGCACTCGATTCAAGCGTCACCCAAGTGGATTTCGTGAGGCGCTTTGGCGCGGAGATCTATTACGGCGATGCCGCGCGGCTCGACATCTTGCGCGCGGCCGGAGCCCACAAGGCACGGGCCTTCGTGCTCGCTATCGACGATGTGGAGCATTCGCTGCGGGTCGCGGAGATAGTGCGCCATAGCTTTCCCGACCTGCCGATCTACGCGCGGGCGCGCGACCGTACCCATGTGCACAAGCTCTTGGATCTCGGAGTCTCGATCATCGAGCGCGAGACATTCCTCGCGGCGCTCGAGCTGACCTCCAGGCTTTTGCGCGGGCTCGGGCTGAAGCCGGACGAGGTGAAACGGCTCGTCGGAACTTTCAAGCAGCATGACGAAAAGCGCCTCTACGACGACTACAAGGACTATACGGACCTCGAGAAGATGCGCGCCAATGTGCGTTCGTCCGCGGTTGAGCTCCAGGAGCTGTTCGCCAAGGATATAGAAGGCCTCCCCGAGGACGGCGCCGCCGTCACCGGTGAGCGGCGAGATGCGCGAGGATCAGCCGGTTGAGCTCGGCCGGGTGGGTGAACGGGCTCATATGACCTGCGCCCTTCAGCGTCTCCACCGTCGCGTTTGGCAGCGCGTCGCCGAGCAGCGCGATGACGGCGCGGGTCGGGGGCGGCGTCTTGGACCCCACGATCAGCAAGACTGGCGCCTCGATTTCGGCATAGTCCCGGAGCGACGTCTTGGCGTCGATGGCGATGGAGAATTCGAGCGCGACTTTCGGGATGGTCGCGGCAATGGCATCCTTGAAGCGCTGCGGCGACAGCCACCAGCGCCAGCGGC